>JABUEW010000012.1 GCA_013314855.1 Bacillota bacterium
CTGACAGAGTCACAAATAAAATCGATATTCAACTATAAACTATAACTTGAATTTTCGGATACTTAAAAGGGCTGTTGCAGTTGCAACAGCCTTACAATTTTTGTAAAGTTATCACCATTTTTTAATGTCTGATACCAAAGTCAGGTATAATACTCCTGTTTTTATCTAAATGCAACTGCTTTTAGTTAAATTTTTTAAGTTAAAAGTTGCTATAAGAAAATGAGTCTTGAAACAAGGAATTTTAAAAGAATTAAAGAATATATTAGGTAAAAATATTAGAATAGCAATAGCAAAAGATATAGTGATTTTAATATACATAATATAATTCTCTGTATTCCTGTTGTGCTGTAAACTCCTTGAATGCTTCAACAAAGCACTTTCGTATAAAGCCATCTTCATTCAAATAATTATCTACCTTGTCAATAAAAAACAAAGAAAGTACCTTGATACCCTTATCCGAAAATTTCTTTTTCTTTCTTAAATGTTCCAATACAGTTTGCCTTATCTGGTGCTTCATTATTTCACTTTTGTTGTACAGAAATGCCCCCAATCGCACGATGCATCACGACTCATGTGATTTTCAGCAAAATCATATATATTTTCAGCAAAAGCCTTTATTTACTTGCTCATGTAATAATACTATAATTCTATTTGAGGAGAGAATATGACATACATTCAAATATTTTTGATTTTTCTATTGTCCGGCATAACCCAAGGAGCTTTAGGTTTTGGTTTTGCTATAATTTCAGTTCCACTTCTTACATTGATTCTACCAATAAAAATTGCTGCCGTTGTAGTACTTTTGCTTGGTTTTATTACAAATCTGCAGCTTGTTATAAGGCTTAGAAAGCATGTGGATCTGAAGATTGTTTCTACTCCTGTTGTGTTTTCAATAATTGGAAGACTTACAGGAACTTACATTCTTATAAATTCTGCAGGAGACGTACTAAGAGTAATACTTGGTATTTTCCTTGTCTTGCTTTCAATTTATTTTTTCAGGTATAGTACAAAAATTAAAATACATGCTTCTTTTTTAAACGGGTCTATTGCAGGGTCCCTGAGCGGTTTGTTTGGTGGAATGTTCAATATTTCCGGTCCTCCAATAGTAATTTACTATATTTCAAGTATAAACGATAAAATGAAATATGCAGCCTGTATGCAGATAACGATGACAACAAGTTCAGTTTTTTCGATACTAATACACATATTATATGGTAATATTGACTGGAATGTTCTTACGTATGTTGGTACCGGTCTGGCAGCTGCAATTGCAGGAAGCCTTCTCGGTCTCTATATTTTTACAAAGATCAACAAGGAGAATCTGAATAAAATTATATACATTTTTCTTATGTTGATGGGAGTTATCCTTGTAATAAGGTAAAAAACCCGCAATTCATCTGCGGGTTTTTCCTTCGGTTAATATAATCTTATTCTAGTGCATATTCCTTTAATGCTCTGAGTACAACCGGTATTGAATCCCGCCAATTTGCCGGCAGATCTTCAGATATGCCGAACGCCAGAAGCCTGCCGTCAACGGATGCATCCCTCGCGTATTGTTTGACCAGAGCACTGAGTTCGTTAAATGGCATAAAATACTTTGAGACGTTTATATTACACCATAACAGCTTGTCAGGCCATGCTATTCGGGCATCCTTATACTCCATATCGCCTTCAGGGGGTGGTGTGAGTGATTCTATCAGGTCAAAAGCCGAATTTGCTATTAAATCCTTACAAGCATTTGTCCTTCCATCAAAATGCACACCGAATATTTTTCCGTTTTGATGCGCTAAAGGTGCACACTCTTCATAAACATTCATAAGTTTTGTCTTATATCTTTCCCTGCCTATTGTCTCGGCTGAAAAATTTTCCCCAAGCCATATGAACCTTCCGGGGCCTTCAGCTACAATCTCCAGTTTCTTAATGAAGTTTTTATACAATGCTTTATATAGTTCATCTACAAGGTCTTCATAGTCAAAAAGATGAAACGCGAAATTTTCAAGGCCAAGTAATTCAACCTGCAACTTCTGAAACGGAGATCGTCCCATTTGCAGCTTTATAACAGGACTTGTGGCTGTCCGGGATTCTATCTCATCAACAAGCATCCTGTAGTTATCATAATCCGGAACAATATCCGTATTTTTTACTATATAGAGCATTACTTCATAATCCTTCTCATTTTCTATCCAGTATTTCAATGTCCATGATCCATCAGCAATTCTGTATATATCTCCTACAGGAGTACTAAGAGTTGTTTTTTCAAGGACGCGCCCGTTTACATTACAAGTTTCTTTTTTTAGTGTTACACCCTTGTGTATTTCCTTGGCTGTAGGAACATGACAGCTCAGTCCAAGGCCTTCTTTGAAAAATTCATTCCATATGGGATCATCAGGATTGTTCATCCGCCACATTCGGATGTTAACCGTATAGGGAATCACATCCGGTTTTTCTCTATTCAGGAATATGTCAACTTGTTCCTTAGCATTCATCTGATATCTTCCTTTCAATTTTTATGCGAGCTTAATTTGATGCCTCCTCTTCATTACTGCCAATCAGCACAAATAACCCTTCAGGTACTCCGAATGAACTTTTATAAGTTCATCAACAACATTCTCAATCTGGTCGATGTCTAATACACTGTGGGTAAGCGGATCCATCATCAATGCCCAATACACATAGCGCCTGTCATGCTTTAGCATGGCTTCAACAGCAAGTTGATGAACATTGATTTCCATCCTGTTCAAAGCTGCCAGCTGGGTAGGCAAATCGCCATAGATGCATGGATGGACCCCACTCCTGTCAACAAGAGATTTTACCTCAACTGCACTGAATTCCGGCAGATTAGTAATAAGTCCTCGGTTTATAAAATTAGCATACACCTTGCAAGGAATATTAGTTACCAAGGAATTCAAGATTTGTGGACCATATTCCACACTTCTTTCATAGTTTGGCAATTCATGTTTTACAGCCTTATCCAATATAGCTTTGTAGTTATTCTCTTTCCTCTTCGCAAAAAAACTGTATTTATCAATCTCTACAAGATACTTATCCGCCAGCTCCCGGGTACGCAGATAATATGGAACATATTCCGCGAAATGTGTACTGGATTCGGTAACCATATATCCGGTTCTATTAAGCATATCGAGTCTTGTGGGTCCCAGCTTTGCTACCACATCATCATCGTCATTTTTTCCTGATGAATAAATACCTCGCTCTTTTACCAGGTTTCTGAAAAGAGGGTATATATCCTCACCGTTTCTTTCCAGTTTTGTAATCCATGCCATATGGTTTATGCCTGCACAATCATAGTCCAGTTCATCATATGGGATATCAAGATATTTCGCTATGGTTTTTGTAGTTCCCTGTACACTGTGGCATAATCCTATAAAGGGTACTTTACTCACGGATGCGGCATACATAACAAGCATCGCCTGGGGGTTTGTATAGTTTAAAACAACAACATCCTGAGAACTGTTTTTTTCTATCAGCTTCAGCATTTTCTCACAGAACGGCATGGTCCTTAAACCCCGGAAAACACCCGCTATTCCCGACGTATCACCTATTGTCTGATTAAGTCCGTATTTCTTGGGTATTTGCATGTCCGAATCAACCGCGCCTAATAGTCCTATTTTAACAAGATTGATGACAAAATTGCATCCTTCAAGTGCTTTCTCAAGGTCAAGGGTATAAATTATATTACGGACTGAACATCCGGTCTTTGCAAGGTATTCATCAATGATTATCTTCAGATTGTCAAGTCTTGACCTGTCAATATCCATAAATACTATTTCACTATCCTGCAAAGCTTCAAAGCTTAAAATATCCACCATGAGTCTGAATGTAAATCCATAGCTTCCAGCTCCGATAAATGCTATCCTGGGATTTTTCATCACTTCATTCTCCTTTTTTCATAATGTCATTAGAGTTGCAGTTTAATCTTTATTAAAGAGCAGGCACACTCCTTAACTGAAATGGAAGTATGCCTGCGCGTAAATATCCGATCATCAAACCATGTTTCTATTTTTCAGAATTCGCTTCTTTTTCAAGGATTTCACCACCAGCCTTTTTCCACTTTTGAACATATTCATCAAAATATTCAAGTGGTTTATCACCGGTAATAATCTGCGTATAAGCCTCTTCCCTCAATTTATCCAATTCTGCCTTGTATTTTGATATGGAAGGCAGCGGATTTATAAGTGCATCCATCATCCCATATTCCCTGAAATAATGTTTATCCATCCATTCCGTGAATACAGGCGACGGCTTGAAATCCATTGGCCCATAATTAAAGCACTGAAGGACTATATGTCCTCCTTTCTTACTAGCTTCCAGAGCTTTCCAATTCGGATTAACAGGATCGACAGTCCCGTACTCATTTAATTTCCAGTCCCTACCTTCCATTCCATAATATGCTGTAGCATTTTCCTCAAGGCTGACGAAGTGGATGTCATTGATAACCTGCAATAGCCGCGAAAATTTGTCTGGTTCTTTTTCCAATTGTTTTCCAAAGGAGTATACAAGGTCACCAAAGAATTTATCACGTAGAACCCCTCGTGCTCCATTCGGTCCTGCCGGCGGCTTTCCAAATACCAGTTCTTCAACAGCTTTAGGATTCAGTTTAGCCATTTCTGCTCTTGAAGGTGAAACATCCATTCTTCCCGGAAATGACGGTACCCAGTTATGAAATGCACCTGCACAGGTAAAGCCTATCCTCCCCTGTATAAATGGAACACCTAGCAGGCTTCCTACCTTTTCACCTGTAACGAATTCAGGGTCAAGGACCTTGTCTGCATACCATTTGCGGAGAAGTCCAAGGGCTTCCTTCATTTCCGGCTGTATTCCTCCAAAAACCAGCCTTCCATCCTTTTCCGTCCAGATATTCGGCTGGTATCCGTAAGCACCGTACACCACACTCATACCTTCCTTTGACAAACCATAGGTATCTTTTTTACCGTTCCTATCGGGGTCCTCGTGAGCAAAAGCATACATGGCTTTTTCAAATTCTTCAATTGTGTCGGGCTCCTTTTCCATTCCTACATTTTTTAGCCAGTCGCCACGATAAAGAACCGGCTTCCTATAAATATTCTTATGCTGTATTACAGGTATGCCATAAAGTCCCCCGTCAAAATTATAGTATTTGGTAAATACGTCAGGTCCGATTAATTCCTTGTAATGTGCAACCATTTCAGGTGCATAATATTCAAGTACATCCCTGGGAATCTCCATTAATATATTCTGTTCATAATAATTAAGGAAGTTTGTAGCCGGTTGTATCCTGAAAAGGTCCGGGACCTCTCCGCTGGCTACTCTAAGAGCAATAAGCTCCGCATATTTTGACATATCGATGTACCATAAATCAAATTTCACATTGAATTTCTCCTCAAAGTACCTAAGGATATAAGGATCGCTGTCCAGAGGTGCCATCTGATATGATGTCCAGCTAAAAGTATATTGCTTGTTCGGATCAGGCTTATACTTTTCCGGAATGCCAGAAGAGTCTGTTTTGGCTACCGTACTGCTTGTCTGGCTACTTGTTTCGGAAATTTCACCCCCTCCGGAATCCTTGTCTTTTTGTTTTGGCGCGCATCCTGTGACATTCAGCAATAATGCCAAAACCAGACCTGCAGTTAGAATTTTTGAAAAAATCTTCACCATATTCGTACCCTCCTTATAAATTTGATTTATACATAACCGTTTAATGGTTAGTACCTTATGTATTTTTCACAAACCATTCCAAAATCTCATCCGCTTCGTCCTGGCTCGATGCTCTTACATGATAAACAGCCTTTTCGGGTTTTAGTTCCTTGTGCATGATTTTAATTTGGTCTATACTCCCCCTGACCTCAACCGCCTTGCCAACCGCCTGTATTTCTTTCAATAAATCCAGATATTCAATTAACTCCCCATTCCCAGCACCGGGTACAACCTGTATAATATATAGTCCCTTGCTGTTTAAAACACTGTTTTTATGAGCAGCTATAGCACCCAAACCATCCCAGTGGTACATTGCATGTTTCACCACCTCGGCTTCTTCTTCAAGGGCGGGCATCACCCAGCGGTTGAACATTTCAGGGCTGATCATGATGCTGAAATCGCATTGAAGAATAGCCGCGCCATCAAATGAATAGACATCGTGGCGCACATATCCGTATTCATCCATCCTTCCCGCTTCCCTCATTACATCCCACAACTCACGGAAAATATTCTTCGCATCCTTCATTGCGTCGTCGATTAACTCCGGACAATCCAGCAAGTCCATGCATAAAGCCTGGGGACCTCTTATGGCAGCCAGCAAATCCATGTTTGTATGAAGGTCCAGTGTTGTCAACAGCATTTTCCCTCCAAGCTTCTCAAATGCCTTTTCATAAAATTTCATCAGTCTTTTCCATATATAGCATTCTTTATTTAATTTAATTGGAAGAGATTTCTTCCAGTCCTCCACAAAAGGCTTAGCCCATATGGTATCCGCAGAATCAGGATTAATCTCAAGTTCTGCACCGCACAATGCAGCTATAGTATCGGGGCCGAAGGTAATGTTTATCGACGGTAAAGCTTCACCCCCGTAATATGTGCTTTTTGCCGCTTCAAGCACTTCATCGATTGCCCGGTCCATATCGCCGAAAATACGCTCTTCCAGCATCCATAACTGTTTGGCAGTCTTTTCAATTTTATGTCCGTTTTTTGGAGCAATTACCGACACAATCGGTCTATCGATAATATCGCCGTTGAAGAATGCATCCCATCTTTTCGATACATCACACAAGTCAGGTTTGAACAGTATTGGCTTAGGATATCTTTGACCGGTATTCAAATCCATATCATCTCCCCTTTTTATTGTTGTTTTAATTATCCTTTAAGAGATCCAACCATTATACCTTTGACAAAATACTTCTGAATAAACGGATATACCAGGAGAATAGGCATTATTGTAATGATTGTAGCGGCAGCCTTAAATGATTCAGGATTCATGTATTCTACATCTATTTCCTGGAAAGCAGCTTCAATTACAATACGCCTTGTCACATTCTGGAGGACCTGCTTTTTGGGATCAGTAATATACATCAGAGCGTCAAACCAGGCATTCCAGTGATATACGGCTGTCCACAAGAATAATGTGGCAATGATGGGCATGGATAATGGCAGAATAATGCTGAAAAGTATCCTGAAGTCCTTTGCCCCGTCTATCCTGGCTGACTCCTCCAGTGTCTCCGGAATTGACGCAAAAAAGTTCCTTACAATAATCATATGGTATGTAGTAACCAGGCGCGGAAGCACTAATGCCCATACCTTGTTTATCAACCCTAAGTTTTTCACCAGTAAATAATTCGGTATCAAACCTCCGCTGAAATACATGGTGAATACAATTAATGCCATCCAAAATGTCCTGTTCGGAAGGTACTTTTTTGAAAGTGGATACGCAAGAAGAATCGTTACACTCATTGAAAAAAAACAGCCGGTTACAAGCCTGATAACACTGTTCCGGAATCCGCTAGCGATAAATTTGTCCTTAAACACACGCTGATAATTAATGATTGAGACTTCCGGCGGTATAATATTTATTTCGGTGAAAGGAACTGATGGTGCGGAAAAGGATAACGATAACACATATAAAAAAGGGTATATTATTGAAATAGAAAATAAAATTATGAACAAATATATACAAATATCAATAATAATATCCTGAGAACTTCTTCTTGTTCTGTACATTGGAAATATATTCCTCCTTATTTTTATACATGTACTGGCTGCTACCATATTCCATATTCGTTTATTTTCTTAGCCAGTGAGTTGGCAAGTACTATCATTATAAAGGCTATAACATTCTTAAATAGTCCTACGGCTGTTGCTGTGTTATATTGCATGCCTCCTAGGCCTATACGGTATATATATGTGCTGATAACATCACCTACGCTGTAAACTGCGGGATTGTACAGGTTAAATATCTGGTCGAAATTGTCATTTACAATCCTTCCTATTGCAAATATCAACATAATGGTAATCACCGGCGCCAGTGAAGGTATTGTAATATGTATTATTTTCTGAATTCTGCTGGCTCCATCCATTTCACCGGCCTCATATAGTTGAGAGTCAATAATTCCGCTAATTGCAGCTATATATACTATTGATCCCCATCCAACACTTTTCCATATATCCGTAATCACCAGCGTAAATCTGAACCATTTGGGGTCACCGAGGAAAAATACAGGAGGCAGGGTAAGTGCTTTTAAAGCAATGTTGACCGGACCGATGGAAGGCGATAAAAATTGTATGAAAAGGCCCCCAAGGATTACCCATGAAATGAAATGCGGCAAATAACTTAATGTCTGGACGACTTTTTTAAATCCACGCAATCTTATTTCATTCAGAAGGACTGCAAGAAGTATGGGTGCAGGAAATCCAAAAATTAAATTGTAAAGGCTTATAATCAATGTATTTCTGAATACTTGCCAGAAAGTCGGAAGATTAAATACGTGTTTGAAAACCGACAACCCAATCCATGGACTGTTCCATATTCCCTTTTTGAACATGTATTCCTTAAAAGCTATCTGTATGCCATAAAGCGGGGCATAATGAAAAATAATGTAATAAAGCAAACCCGGAAGCATCATTATAAATAAATATCTGTATTTGAAATATTTATAAAATATTCCTCTATTATGTAGAGAATAAGCAGCTTCTGTTTTATTAGTTCTATTAACTATATTTTCAAGATTTTCAAGCAAACCTTTCACCCCCTTTTCGATGCTCAAAACGGTAGTCATCCATATAAACAGTTTAAAAGCTAATATCATTTAAGTCAATCAACAAAAGATATTAATCATTGTAATTTCTGACCTTTATACGGTAATGTTTAGAAAATACCAGAATGACAAGAAATTACTATGTAAGAGGATGTAATCTTTACTACATGGAATCCTCTAAAGCTCTAAAGTTTATAGCTTTTAGTTTATAGCTTTTAGGGGTCATCCCATAGCGCCGTTTAAATACTTTGATGAAGTATCCGGCACTGCTGAATCCTGTTTCAGCCGCTATTGTTTCCACTGACATATTAGTTTTCAGTAAAAGCTCCCTAGCCATTTCCAAACGGGTATTGGAAACATAATCAGCGAAATCCGTGCCGGTTTTACTCTTAAAGAGACGGCTAAAATAAGATGCGCTCAGGAAGACTTTCCGGGCTACATTCTGCAGGGAGAGATCGGAATTAAGATTTTTCCGTATATAATCTATTGCCTGATCTACGGCCTCATAACTTTTGAACTCACTTCTCCTTCCTGTACACTTAATGACTTCAGCCGCTATACACCTTATCCAATTCCCGGCATCGTCTATATTATTAATTGCAGAAAACTGTTCAAATAGTTCCCTGCCAATGAACTTCTTTTTGTGCGGCAAATAGTGCATGTATCTGGACAAAACCGACAACAAGTAAATGAGTTTTTGTTGACAATGATCAGCAGAATAGTTGCTACTCTTCATAAGATGAATCAGTTCATCAAGAGAGCTGTCCAGTTCATTTTCATTATTTGAATCAAGTGCACCTATTATCTTCTCGATAATTTTATCAGGAATTTCCAGTGAACTGTTCTCTCTAACCATTAGAATATCTTCAGTAAAAATTCTATTTTCCGGCATGAAATACAAATATTTCTGAAGTAACTTTGCAGTATCAAAAGACTGGTATAGATCAACCGGATTTTCAACCACTCTACCAATGTAAAAAACCAGCTTTACAGGAAAAATCTTTTCCTGGCTCATCAGGAAATTGCATAATGCAATATAAAGATCCTGGCTATCGGGTGTAGAATTAACAATAATCCCCAGGCTATCATCACTTAATTCCGTAGCAAAGCATGAAATTGAACCCATATTATAATTTTCTATACTTTCAATAAGAGAATACCTGATATAATGACTGTCCTGCAAACTAATATTTGAATTGAAATAGTCAATTTGAATAATAATTGTACAATAGCATGAGTAATTGAATTTCAGCCCTATCAATTTCATGCGTTCTCTAAATTCGCTGTAATCATTTACAGTATGATTAAGCAGCCTCAATACCAGGTTATGTTTTATCAGACTCATGTTTGTTTCCAGTATAACCTCAAGATTTTTTACTTTTAATGACATATTACTGAACGCATCAGCAAGAAATACATATTCGTTTTCCGTGTTAACCGGAGATATCCTGGAACTATGAAATATCTTCTTAAGATTCTCAATAAGGATTTTTAAAGGATTATAGATATTAAATGTGAATAGACCGGACAAAACAATTCCTACAACCATTGTTAAAAGACATATTGCAAAAACCTGGTATAGTATATTTCTTAATTTTTCGTAAAACACATCAACAGGGAGTATATTTATTATTTTCCAACCTGTAGAAGAAAGTGATGTGTATGTAATTATACTTCTTACCTTATTTACATAGTTAACAAATCTTCCACTCTCACCGGAGAAATCAAACGGGCCAATACTGGAAAGCACTTTATCCGCAGCCGGCTGGTCTCTGTTTGTTGTTGATATCAGAGAACCGTCCGATGTAACAATATAAATGGCGTTCATGGAATCGAAGCCATAGCTCCTGATTATTTCATATACTGCTCTTTCATTAATATGAATAGCGATAAACCCTTTGCAATTACGGCCGGAAGAATCATATGGATATGTTTTTACATATGAAAAAACTTCTCCGATCCGACTGTATGTACTGTCTGCTTTTTGAGACAATCCCAGCCATTTGACATTATCCTCGGAACTGTTAATAGTATAAAACCACATTAAATCCGCAGAAGAGCGTGAAATCCGGGACACATCAAATTTCAAGCCATAAACCGAAGATATCATTACATCGCTGTCTGCAATATATACGTCGATTGAATGGAGGACACCATGGCTTACAAGTACTCTTTCTTTAAGGTATTTATTAAATTGAAGTACCTTATCATAGTTGCCGGACAAGGGATTGTTAATAAAAAATATAAAGTAGTTGGAACTCTGCATAGGACCAGCCAGATTGACAAATTCCTGTTGCGCCTTCTTTATTATGGATTCTTCCAGCATTTTCCCTAGATTTTCCAGTTGGTTGTCCTTAAGCGAAAAAACAAATTCGTTAAAATTGGAAGAAAAGGTCAAATATGAGAATATTCCAATAAAAATCGTGCTTACCAATACTATTGCCAAAAATGAAATCATAAGCTTGAAATATACACCTTTAAACTTTTTCAACAGTTTCATGTGATCACCAAAAATATGATTTTAGGCTTTTCCAAAGAAATCTATTTTATAGTCTATGACAATTATAGCATGGTTGCATACAATATGCAAATTTACATTTATATCCTCCGGTTGCATTCATTATTGCAACCACTCCAATTACCTTATCAATATGTCCGGTCTTTTAAGCTCCTTTCCTTCATATACTACCTCAATATACGGATATTCACCGGTATAGGTAAGTATTTGATTTTCGTCTTCCATTACAATGATGGTATCTTCCGATTTTGTTCCTGAAATGGAAGGATTCCATGCAAATGCCTGGTTCGCTTTTACAATTTCCAGACATTTTTCCGTACCACGATATTCCCTGGCCATATATCCTGTGAGTCCTCCCTGGTGATGCAGCTTCCACTCGTCGGCATAACCGGTTCGCCTGTACTCCTCGAGCGCCAGTTTGAAAACATCTGAAACTGCCATTTCCGGCCTTGTACTTAATATAAATGCAGCATCCGTTTTTGTAACTGCACTGTGTTTTACCTTGATATCGTCAGGGAGTTTGCCGAAGTGGACAAATCTTGTCAGTGAGGCATATAACCCCTGCCTTCTTGCACATACGGCAATCATCAGGTACTTGTCCAGACTTTTGCTCGTCGGCAGAGGATGCCTGTATTTAAACAGTCTCCAGTCCGAACCGACTAATATCGTTATGGGTTCTATTCCTAACGACCAGAGTCTTTTTCCGACTTCTCCGGCAATTTCATACTCTGTCGTTCCCTGTCTTACTAAAAAGCAAACATCCTCTACAGCATTTGCCGCTTCATACCCCAGCGCTTTATACCTGAATATTTCAACATCATCCAGGGTGCTTCGCATACTCCTGAATTCACCGGCCAGCTCCGTATCAACTGCTGCATTCCTTATTCCGAGGGTTTGTAAAGCAAGCTCCCTGATGTCGATATCATCGTACCAGTTGTATATAGCGTCATCAAAGCTCAATCCCCCGAGTTCTTCGTCATGCAGCCTTCCGGCTTCAATATTGTTAGCAATCAGCAGTATCCTGTCACGGGTAATTGCGATGGACGCACAGGATGTCTCCGATGCAAGTCCGACAAACCCTCTGCCACCCGTCAACCATGAAAAATTGGGTAAAGAGCTGACGACAATCCCGTCAAGCTCTTTATCCGATGCCAGTTTCCTCACTTTTTCCACTTTTCTTTTAAAACTTTCCACCGTGCTGGTTATACTCATTTCAACCATCCTGTTATATTTTGATTTCCTGTGCTCTTCCATCAGAGCCTAATGCGCGTATGATGTCCTTAATATCCTTTTTCAGATGATCCTTGCAGGCCTGCATGATTCTCCATGCATGGAATTCATGATTCAGGGAATTGCTATACTCATTGAAATATTGAATGTAGTTCATCCTGAGTCCTTCTCCGAAGTTAATTTTGCTCATGCCTTTTTCCACACATTTCGAAATGGTTTCAAGGGATACGCCGCTTGTTCCGTGAAGTACCAGCGGTACATCCGTTACTTTCCTGATTTCGGTTATATGGTCGACATTAATACCGGTCTGCTCCTTGAAAATTCCATGAGTGGTGCCTATTCCAACAGCCAGCAAATCCACATCGACATTTTCCACAAACTGCTTTACTTCATCCGGACTTGTCAGCGGTGCCTTCTTACCTTCCGCTTCTGAGCTCTTGATAATATTTCCTACCTCTGCCTCAACGCTTATACCCAGAGGCCTAACAAGATTTATCACAAGATTTGTACCATCAATATTTTCTTCCAGCGGGCAGCCTGCATAATCGATCATAACCCCTGTAAATCCTGCTTTTACAGCCCTCATGATCGACTCGAGGCTCTTGCCGTGGTCAAGCTGCATGGCTATGGGGATTGTACAATCCGAAGCCAGATAACGTGTCAGGTAAGTAAAAAAATCATACCCGCGGTATTCAAGGTTGGGCTCATAACACTGTATTATAAGGGGGGATTGCAGTTCCTCAGCTGCTTCTATTATCGCCCTCGTAATATCATAAGTTGCCCCATTGGTATTTAAAGCAGGTACTGCATAGCCTTTCCGGGCTGCATCATCGGCAAGCACTTTTGAATTACATATTTTCATATTATTTTACCCCTTTCTTTATTTTATTCTATATTTTGCAGGTATTCCCTATACTCTGTCACAGGAAGCGGCTTAATGTCCAACCATGCCATCACTTCCATGAGTTCGTTTTCAACGCTGCCTCCGACGATCGGGTAATGGTGCTGGAATCTTTGAAGCATTAACGTATTAACGAGATCCTTCAGTGCAATGGGCTTGCCATTCATTTTAAGGTTGCCGATCCAACCCCTGCTGCCGTCATAACTCCTGTCCTGTTTTTCAATGAACTCGCCCGAAAGGACAAGCATCCTTTCATATTCCCATGTGAGCCTGGCTATCGTAGCCGATTGGCTCTTGTAATACATATCCCCGATTGTCCCTACCTTCACATTGTCGGCTCCCGCAATCCTGCTGCCCGGTTTGTAGTGTCCGGCCAGACACATCCCCCTGCTGTCGGCAAACCTGGAAGGCGCCGACCCGCAGTGCCACATCAGCACCGATTCCGTATCGAAGTCAAGTTTGGACAAATCCATCAGCATGGGCATGTCATCGGTAAGCCCGTGAAGGAACATCATACTGATGGCGCTGTCCACATCGCCTTCACATGCGGCTATATATCCTTTGTCCAGCAGTCGCCCTATGATGGAACAGACGACGATCCCCAACTCTTTCCTGTATTTCGGCCAGCATCCTATGGCAACGGCCTTGTATCCGTTTTCGCTGATGAAATCTTCAAAAGCCTTATAGACTCTGGCAGTCGTATCCAGATTTTTTTTTGCATCCGGCGTTACACAACGTGCCTCATTGACCATTTCATCAATTACATCCTTCACTTCGCTGTCCTTATAGGATAAAGCCCTGTCCTTTATTTCGGAAAATTCATGAAGCCTCTCCACCGATACACCCAGCCTGGATTTCGTTTTGCGCTCGTCATAATAGAAATCGTTGAAACCCGGGGCAATGCCTCCCACAAGGGCTATTCGCGAACCCCATACGTTTTTTATAGCCGTGAGCGCCTTCACGGTTATTTTAAATCTGTTAATAAAGAGGTCATCCGTGATGTCTCCATAGAACCATTTGCATTTTATGTTCCTGCCGATATACTGTCCTATGATGCTGGCGTACATGTTCATCCCGCAAAATGAATTTAAAGGGATGGCGCCACTATCCGTTATTTCGGGTATTCCCCATAAACCGATTCTTGCGCCCGTTTCGGTTAAAGGCCCGATAACATCCCCTCCGGCAAAGGTTGTGAGCTGAATCAGCAGGAAATCGACCTTCTTGGTCTCCAGCTCCTTTTTTACGGCTTCGGAGTCTTTCCTTGCAACAAGGGGCTCTTTTACTACATACAGGTCAAACCCAAGTTCTTCGGCAATCTTCTGCATCTCGGGAACATAGTGTTTTGCATACTGACCTTCCCTGCTCCCCCAGAAACTGGGTTGAACAGCACTTACCAATCCCACTTTCAACTTTTCCATTTTCAGCAGCTCCTTTTAATGTAAGGGGACACACCATTCCAGAAATCAGATGTCAGAAGTCAGAAATTAGATTTAAGTAGGCTTTGAAGCAATTTAATAATTCTGTTATCTGGTCTCTGTTTTCTGTTCTCTGCAGTTTCGGAATGTCCCCTTTCGACGCTAAAGCTATTTAAAATTTATTTCTTCCAGTTTCTTTATTTCTTCAAGGGCGCCGCAGAGAAATTTTCGCCTGTCCGCCGGGAACCCCTCGGTAAAATCCGCTTCAAGCCATCTGTTCACCATGTCTATTGCCTGCTGAGGCGCAATAAGCCAGCCCCCCATCGTAATGATGTTGGCTTTGTTGATAATTTTACTCATCCTGGCTGAATAGCTGCTTTCAACAGCCACCGCATAGACACCTTTGAATTTATTCGCCACGATGCACATGCCCGCGCCGGTTCCACAAATCAAGACGGCTTTTTCCACTTCACCCTTCTGGACTTTCCTTGCCACAACGGGTGCTACCTCGTAATAGGGTTTGAACCCATCGGGATCCGTCATACCCAGGTCTTCAACTTCATACCCCAGTGAAACCAGATGTTTTTTCACCTCCTCCTTCAAACTGAAACCGGATTTATCGGAACCTACTGCAATCTTCATCATCTTTTTACCTCCTATTTTTTTTTGCGATGACTTCTTCCGCCGCGCGCGCTATATCCCCGGCAGTCATATGGTATTTTTCAAACAGGTATTCCTTCCTGCCGACCTCCCCAAAATGGTCTGCAACGCCTATCCTTTTCATTGGAACCGGGCACTCTTCGATCAATACTTCAGCCACGGCGCTGCCCAGACCGCCGATAATGTTGTGGTTTTCAACCGTTACCACCGCACCTGTTTCCCTGGCTGCGGAAATGACACCTTCACGGTCAATAGGCTTTATGGTATGTATATTGACCACCTTTGCGCTTATTCCTTTGAC
Organism: Bacillota bacterium; assembly: GCA_013314855.1. Lineage (NCBI taxonomy): Bacteria > Bacillati > Bacillota > Bacillota bacterium. Next base: position 15,764 of record JABUEW010000012.1, read on the forward strand.
TTTAAGGATTTCTGCCGCATCCAGAGCGCTTCTGACCAGTATTCCGGTTACAAAGAGGGTTACATCCTTTCCATCCAACAGCAAGTCGGACTTCCACAGATCAAATTTGTATCCGTCATCAAATATCTTAAATGCACGCCTTCGATATAACCTGATATATACCGGTCCGTAATGTGCGGCAATCTGGGGCATTGCCTTTTTCAGTTGAGTGCCGTCAACTGGCTCGAATATGGTCATACCGGGCAGTGTTCTCATAATGCCGACATCCTCCAGACTCATATGGGTGCCTCCGTTCAATTCCGCTGTAACACCCGGATCGGTACCCCCGATTTTCACATTCAGTCCGGCATATGCCACCGATATGGTAATCTGATCAAAACACCTTCTTGTGGCAAAAGCGGTAAAGGAATTGGCAAAAGGTATCTTCCCGAAGGCGCTTAAGCCTGCCGCAACCCCAATCATATTGGCTTCCGCTACACCGACATCCACAGTCCTTTCAGGAAACCTTTCCTTAAAAGGCACAGTACCCGAAGCTTTCATTAAATCAGCTTCAAGAAGTACAATACGCTCATCTTTTTCAGCAAGCGCTATCAATGATTCACAGTAAACCGCTCTTAATTCCTTGTCATCAAACATTCAATTCACTCCTCCATACCTTTGTCAAGTTCCTTTAACGCCTGCGCGACATCTTCTTTTGTCACAGGCATATTATGTGAGCCGACCTTTCCTTCACAGAACGAAGCGCCCTTTCCTTTGACAGTGTTCAGTATGATCATTGAAGGCTTTCCGCTTACTTCCTGCGCTTTTACAATGGCATCATATATCTGTTTTATGTCGTGTCCGTCCACCGATTGTGTGTACCAGCCGAAAGATTTCCATTTATCTTCAATCGGTTCCAGAGAATTAATCTCGTCGGTTGTCCCGTCAATCTGCATTTTGTTGTAATCGGTAAATCCAATCAGATTATCCAGTTTTTTTTGCGACGCAAGCATGGCTGCCTCCCATACTTGTCCTTCCTGGCTTTCTCCGCATCCGATCAGGGCATATACTCTCACATTCTTTCTGTCCATCTTTGCAGCAATTGCCATGCCTACAGCTGCCGAAATCCCCTGTCCTAGCGATCCCGCCGTCATATCAATTCCTATAGTACGCTGCATGTCGCAGTGACTGGGGAGCTTAGTACCCGGCTTGTTCAGGGTCATCAGTTCTTCTACAGGGAAATAGCCCTTCATAGCTAGAACAGCATATAATGCCGGTCCCGCGTGTCCTTTTGACAGTACAAACCTGTCCCTCTCCTCCCATTTCGGGTCAGCAGGATTGATCTTCATGACCTTGTAATATAATACTGTCAGAACCTCCGCTATGGACATGGCTCCGCCGATGTGCCCTACTCCGACTTCTCCGATCATGCTGACAATGTTTTTTCTAACATCCACTGCTACTTTACGTAAATGCTTCAATTCTTCTTCTCTCATTCTGACCACCTTCTCCACATTTACTATTTATTTAAAACCGATCGCAGCAGTTCCCCCACCTGGCTCGGCCGCTTCGCTACAAGCGCCCCTGCACCTGTCAACGCGTCGGCCTTGCTGGCCGCAGTTCCTTTTCCTCCGGTGACAATAGCTCCCGCGTGTCCCATTTTTTTCCCCGGCGGCGCAGTCCACCCTGCAATAAAGGCTACCAGCGGTTTTGTAAATTTACCGTCTGCAATGACCCGGGCCACTTCTTCTTCCATCGTACCTCCGATTTCCCCGATCATTACTACCGCATCAGTATCGGCATCATTTTGAAATAGAGGCAGCACTTCCGCAAATCTTGTCGCGGGAACCGCATCACCTCCTACTCCGACCAGGGTAGAGACTCCAAAGCCTGCCTTTACAACCATGGCAGTTACTTCATTTGTCAACGAGCCACTGCGGGTCATCACTCCTATTCTGCCTTTACGGTAAACCCTGTCTATCCAATATGGGAAAAAACCCATCATCGCTACACCGGGAGTAATAACACCCGTTGTATTTCCCCCGAAAATCATCGCTCCACATTCCAGTGCTGCGCTTCTGATTTTCAGGGTATCATGAAGGGGTATGCCTTCAGCTGTTACCACAATCTTTCGTATGCCTGCGTCAATGGCTTCGAAGACGGCATCCTTTGCAAACTGGGGTGGAACAAACAAAAGTGAAGCGTCAGGATTGGTTTTTGCGGCAGCGCGCCTGACAGTGTGGAATACCGGTACCCCTTCAACCGTCTGACCTTCTTTTCCGGGAGTCACTCCTGCTACAACACAGGTTCCGAGTTCGATCATGTGTTTTGTCCAAAATGACCCTTCTTTTCCTGTAATGCCCTGAACAAGAACCCTTGTATCTTTATCGATGAATACACTCATTTTTCTCCCCCCTTTGCTGCCAGCGCTATAGCCGTTTTAACCGCTTCCTCCGTATCCGCAAGCGGATGAAGTCCCATACGCTTAAGGATCTCATTGGCTTCCTCCTCACCGGTTCCGCGGATTGCTGTAACAATAGGAATGTCGGGTTTCAACTTTTCGATCGCTTCTTCTATACCTCTTGCTATAACATCAGCCCTTGCGATTGTTCCAAAGGTAACAATAAGCAGGACTTTCGGTTTGTTTTTCAGAGCAATGCTCATGGCTTCTACTGTCCTGGTATAATTTGGTCCGCCAAATTCCAGATAATTTGCAGGCTTTCCGCCATAGTAATGGATCAGGTCGTATACGGTATTGGTCAATCCGGCGCCGGCACACATGATGCCGATGTCCCCATCAAATCTGAGATATGGGAATCCGGCTACAGCTGCTTCAAACTCAAGGTCACTGTCGAAATGGCTTCTGGAAATTCCAAAATTCTTCTGTCTGAAAAGCGAATGATCATCTATGCTGATTTTTCCATCAGCCGCAACCAATCTACCGTCTCCCGTAATTACAAGCGGATTGATCTCCACCAGTTCCGCATCTATCTTTTTAAAGAGACTGTAAACTGAAGCAACAATTTTAATCATCTCGCTTACCTTATCCTGTTCAACATCCAGTTGAAAAGCAATATTCCTTGTCTGGAAGGTGTTTAAGCCTTTGAAAGCATCCACTTTTTCCTTTATAAGCTTTTCCGGAGCTTTAACGGCAATTTCTTCAATATCCATGCCTCCGGCACCACTTGCCACAATCAGATCGGAACCCGTTACCGGATCAATTGTAACCGAAACGTACAGTTCCCTGGCGATATCCAGCGCTTCTTCCATTAAGAGCTTATGTACCGGGATATCCGCATTGAAAAGCCTCACCGCTTCCTTCTCCGCTTCTTCAAGGGTCCCTACAAACCTGATCAACCCGGCTTTACCCCTGCCGCCTCTCAGCACCTGAGCTTTTAACACACAGGGGAGTCCGGTCTTTAATACAGCGTCTTTTACCTGTGATCTGTCTTCAATCAACACACTCTCAGGTACATGAATCCCTGCTTCTTTAAACAATTCCTTTGCCTGGTATTCAAATAATTTCAAAGCTGCTTCACCATCCTTATTTTCCAAATGCCGCCCAATAATTCCCCCACATCTCTTCATCGGTAGGCTTGACCGGAGGTATCGGCTCGGAAACCCAAGTTATATTGAGCATATGACGATAGTTGATATTCTCGGTTGTGATATTGCCGCCCCATGTACCACATCCTAAAGTTACCGTTGAAGGCATGCCGTTGAAAAAATTACCCCCGTTTGCCGGAGCCATCGGCTGCCGTACCATGATCCTGCTGGTTTTCATTACTTCCGCAAGCATGCTTATATATTCTTTATTGAACGTATAGATACCGCAGGAATGGCCGTAACCTGAATAATTCGTCAGTTTCTCGGCACATGAAATGGCATCCTCAATTCTTGAATACTTCCACAGGGTCAATACAGGGGACAGCTTTTCGCCTGAAAATCTGTCACCCGCACCCGGTTCAGCGCCTTCAACCATCAGCATATCCGTTTTTTCAGGAACGCTAAGTCCGGCATCTTTGGCAATCCGGGCAGCAGATTGTCCTACTATTTTTGGGTTTAGTGCAAACTTGCCTGATTTTCCTGGAATCCACATCCATCTTTCAAGTTCGGATTTTTCCTTTTCACTACACAGGTATCCGCCAAGCTTCGTGAGTTCCTTTATCATTTCATCATAAATGCTTTCGTGTATGATGATGGAATTTTCTGATGAGCATGATGTAGCATTATCAAATACTTTACTTAAATGAACCTTGTTAGCAGCATCCGGCACATCCGCATCTTCGGCGATAATCATCACAGCATTTCCCACGCCCACTCCGTAGGCAGGAGTTCCACTTCCATATGCGGCCTTCACCATAGCCGAACCCCCTGTGGCCAGTACCAGGTCAACTTTCGTCATCAATTCCTGGCTCAACTCCACACTGGGTTCTTCGATATACTGAATCAGATCCATGGGAGCACCTACCTTTTTCAAGCCCTGGCGCATCAAATCGCAAATAAGCTTGCAGCTTTTTTTGGCTTTGGGATGTGGAGCAAATATTACGGCATTACGGCCTTTTAAAATCGTGATTGAATTGCTTGCAGGCGTTACTGTTGGGTTGGTTACCGGGGTCAGCGCACCGACCACTCCTACCGGTTTAGCATACTTCGAAATGCCCCTGATTTCATCGCGTTCTATCAGTCCTACACTCGGTTTACCAATCACGTCCTTAAGAACACCTAGAACTTTTACCTTATGCTTTGTCATTTTGTCTTCATAACGTCCCATCCCCGTCTCTTCCACTGCAAGCTCCGCACATTTGCAAATATTTTCATCCTTATATGCCTCCCATCCTATAGCAAGGCACACCCTGTCTATCTGCTCCTGGCTGTAATGCTCTATCTCCCGCTGTGCAGTACGGGCTCGCTCCAGCAGCAAGTCCAGGTTTGTTTCGTTTCCCTTAATATCACTCATAGACAATCCTCCCTTTCAATTTTTACCCTGCCCGAGCGGACAGGGTCGTCCGCCTACTTAATGGCAGTTTCCGTCATATTGGACGGTGTCCGTTCACATTCCGACAATGTGGGCCATTCCAAAAAATACTGCTCCTGCCACCACCGATACAATGATTGTCATGGGTATTCCAATCAGAGCCATATCCTTCAGCGAAAAATAGCCCGCCGAATAAGGGATAACACTGGTTGGCGTTTCGGTAACCAGTATGAACGCCATACAGGCTGAATAGGCCGCGGGTACGGCAAGAAACCAGGGACTTACGTGCAAAGCACTTCCCATGGCAATCATAAGCGGCACGGTTACGGCTCCGGTTACCGTATTGCTGGAGAAGCATAGATGAATGATGCCCACCACCAGGACTGCAAACATTGCAAGTATTACCGGCGGCAGGACCTCCACACGGAGCCCGTAAGCAATCACCCATGCAAGCCACCTGGCCGCCCCCGTATCAAATGCAATCTTGCCCAGTGCAAGACCGGAAGTGATCAATATAATGCCTCCCCAGTCCACACTTTTTTCGACATCCTTCCAGCTAAAGATGTTCAATCCCGGTATAAAAAGCAGTATTCCTCCCAAAATGGCCACAATCTGCATTGTAAGGTTGATGCGTCCTCCGGTGGCTGTCTTGATAGAAGGTGCGGCAAGCCAGAGAACAATCATCCCTGAAAAAATTACCATTGTGGCAATTTCCTTCTTGTTCAGGCCTTTTTCAGCTTCTCCTGCCACATCATCTATATTGATTTCATCTAACTCGCTGGGATACGCTCTGGTGATTATAAGCCACGCTATAGGAACCAATACAATTACTGCCGGAACACCTATAGCCATCCAGTCCAGGAACCCTATATTCAAATTTGCATATTTGTTCAAAAGACTTATGGCGAGTACATTGCTCCCACTGCCAACCGGAGTCCCCATTCCTCCCACCAGTGGTCCCCAGGCACATGCAATCAGCAAGGATTTGCCAAAATTGCTTTTCATAGCCTTGATCCCGCATTTGTCAAGTATACCGACTGCAAGTGGGGTAAAAAGAGCAGCTGCGGCCACTTCAGTAAACCACATGGCGCTGAATGCACCGAAAATTAAAAATACCAGGATTATTCTTGACGGGTTTTTACCGACCATGCCAAGTATGAGCCGCGACAACCTCGTACTGAGACCTGAGCTTCTGAAAGCAGCGGAAACCATCATGACACCGATAAAGAAAAGGATTAAAGGGTCTCCAAAGCTGGCTGCAACCGTATCGGAAAACGTACTTACGCCGAAAGCAGGAATCAGCAGCAAAGTGATAAATGCAGTAATCACAAACGGAACAGCTCCAGTCATCCAGGAAAAAATCGCGAAGGCAAATACAGCAAGCGTGTCTTTTGCTTCCCCGGTAAGCTGTACCAGTTCGCTGCCCATGTAAAACGGCTTTGGTACCGGCACAAAATGTATGAGAAACATCAACACGAATGCCAGGATAAGATATATACCGTTTTTATATTCAGATGTCAACCGTTTAGGCGAAAACGAAATAGAAGTCATCGAGTCCACCATCCCTTGCTATACAGGTAATTTCACAATCAAACCGTTGCATTGCTCGCAGTTGCACTTCACCCCCCTGACTTCATTGTCTATCTGCCATCCTATAACTGCTGGATTTGAAGCATAATGTCCGGCCATCTCTTCAACCAGTCTCTTAACATACCGGATGAATGCAATACTGTTATAGCAGTGTCTGCCGCAGCCGCCCTGCAAATGAACTGTTTCATCGGTTGCAACAATCTCAGGATGTTTATGAAGCATTCACTTTGGTGAAGTCTCGGTTGGTGTCCCGAGTATTACCTCGATCCCTTCCTTGTATGCCATATCGATAAATTCATCCAGCCATGCAAAGTCAAATCTGCCATTCTCGGGTTCCAGGAATGACCAAGCAAGCTCAGCCATTCTCAGGCACATCGATTCCGGCCTTCATCATAAGTCGGATGTCCGCATTTCACCTCTCCCCAGACCAATATTCGGTATAGCATGATACTCCGATATAAATATCTTTTCTCATATACTTGACATCCCGCTAATATTTGTTTAATAAAACATATTTGTTCAGGATCGCTTGATGGATTCCATACCGTTAATCCTCTAATATCATCCAGACAACAATATAGATGAATTTGTCGCATACGCAAGTACTATTATTGTTTCATTATGTTTGACAATCTATCTTGTTATGTTAAAATTATAGTATTATAATATAATTAAGTACATACATACGTTTGCTGAAATTATGCACATAATTGCTGTCATGTTGGGAGGGTATTTCTAATGCTGAATATTGCAGCACATAAAAATAACTTCACAGAAGGCCGGGGACTGGTGGACAATGACAACTATCTGACCGTCGTAGGCTCAGGTTATCAACGCTTTATTACAAAAGATTGGAGCGTTATACGGGAAAAGGGAAGACCCGATTATCAGATTATTTATATTATTAAAGGCAGAGGATTTTTTACATTCAATGAGCAAACATATGAGGTGCCCGAGGGCAGCATAGCAATTTATACCCCCGGTCTGCCGCAGTATTACAATTACTACTGCCGGGATTGTACCGAGGTCTGCTGGGTTCACTTCACAGGAAACGGCGTTCACCGTCTTCTTGAAAGCATGAACCTTTTGGACTCGAATATATATCATATAGGTTATGGAAAAGAGTTTGTAGAGCTTTTCAATGAGATCACACACGAACTCCAGGTCAAGCGTCCCAGGTTTGAGGAACTGTCTTCCGCCCTGCTTCTTTCTCTACTTGGTAAAATAGCCCGGGTGATGGATGAATCCAAAATACGCAAAATCAATACAACTTTTGAAAAAATATTCAAAATGATGCATTCAAACTTCAACAGAAACCAGCAAATCCGGGACTACGCCAAAGAATGCAATCTCAGCGTTTACTGGTTTATACATAAGTTCAAGGAGTTGACCGGTTTCTCACCCACAGCCTATATTAAGCAGCTCAGAATCAACGAAGCAAAATACCTTCTGTCCAATTTCTCCTTAAGCATCAGCGAGGTTTCCTTCATGGTAGGTTACGAAAACCCGTTATATTTCAGTAGAGTTTTCAAGCAGGAAACCGGCATTTCACCGAGAGATTATAGAAAGACCTTATTGCTTTAACAAGATATAAAGTACTTTTCTTCCATTAATTCAAAAATATTTATTACAACCTAAATAGCGTTTCTTCCATTGTAGAACCCTCGACCTCATAGGTTCTACCATCAAGAATCGTCATATACAGCTTTGAATACTGCGTCGGTAACAGATTTCTCTCCTTCAGTTCGACTCTCAGCCGTATCGGCTTTTTGTAGACTAGAGGCTTTTGCTCCGAAAGCCTCGAAATTGCCTCCTTTGTTTTTGCCTTAATTACAGCATATGCCTTTTCCAGTGGTAATATCATTCCACCCTTCCACGTGATGCCTTTTTTGACCTCCGCCGTAACCACACCAGGCAGCAGTGCCTCGGCTTCGCAGCAGACTTTGTCGTCACCCGAAACCATAATGACTGGCTTGCCGCGGTCGCCGACAATTCCCGCGTCAATAGCTACCTCACCAGCTAATTGACCATTGTTCCAGTAATTCTGTACGGATGCAGAGCTCATAGTATGCTCTAGCATATCGCCGTACGTACCTGCCATCACATGGTACCCGAGCAAAATCACACCGTCACAGTCCTCGAGTCCGGGAAAACAATCCTGGCCAGTTTGGACGACTATGTAGTAATCCGCGAGACTTGAAAACTTGCTCCAGATGACATTTGCACCGCCGCCGTGGCAGTCTCTAACGTAAACCTTTTCAGCCCCTGCCTCTTTGTAGGCCTCAACGCATGCGTTGATATCTCGCACCATCAGCTCTCGGCCTTCGTTGTACCGTCCGGACGATGACGAGGTCGATACCTGCTCGCTGTCAAAAACACCGCTAATTCCCTCAGCATCTACCATGATGTAAATGTTCAAGCTACACCTCGGAATATCTCTCTCTCCAATGCTTTTTTACTTTTTTCAATACAAAAATAATTTCTTCCGGTATATGAATATTTAAAGTAGCTATAATTATTTACCTCTCAATTCAGTTACTATTCTTATAGATATTATTATACCCTATAGACATAGGTATATAAAGCAAATTTTATACTTTTCAAGCCTTTGCTTACAGAAGATAAACGCTAGGATTTTCTCCATCCGTTCAAGCGCAAGCCTAAAAAGAAATTTGGCAAGAACGAGAAACAGCCACCCAGGCATCCTGGAATTATACAAAAATGTGTTGATTTAGCTTTACAGGGACGCACCTTCGAAGGCCGAATTGAACAATTAAAAAGAGAACATCCCCCAACAATAACTATACAGAAAGCTGCAATAATCATGGGAGTAACACCTCCTCCCTGATCAACACCAGAGTCTGTAAGATTTTCAACACAGCGGGATAAATCGTCTATGTCAAGCATAGTTTTCCACGCAGTTGCATTTTGCTCAAGCAATTCCGCATAGAATTGTCGAACCTGTTCAGAATTAAAAATCATTCAGACACCCCCCCACACACAAACTTGTATTCATCATAATCACACACAAGCTTATACCCTATTTTCATGTAAATACTATTGGAAACCGGATTGGCCAGGTCTGTAAACAGGCAGCAGAATTTATAGTCACTATCAAGTAAATGTTTACTCAAACTGGCCACACAGGAAGTAGCGTATCCTTTTCCCCGGTAGTGTGGTGGAGTATAGACTGCATTAACAACAGCCCCATTGAGTGTTTTCCTGCCCATTGCCGCTTGAGAAACAGGAAAGCCATCCTCCCATATATAGAGAATCTTATCGTTTAATAATTTTCTGACCTTATCCACAGCACCTGGCACATCAATCATACCAATTCCACAGTCCAAATTAAATGCTATACTCCAATAAGGCAAGAAGTACAGGTCGTTTTGGTCTGCAATCCTCAGTTTTCCTGATGAAAAGAAAACGGCATTCACCCTGTCAAGCCTGTAGATTCTCATTTTCTTGCCATCTTCTTTAATCCTTCCACACAAAGAAGAGTACTCATCTGCAAACCGACAAGCAAGTGATTTTTCTGCAAGCACACCGGGTATCTGCATCCCAAGATTGGCAATTTCATGTATTAAAACATTCAAAGCTTTGTCATTTTCATTATTATCGAGTTCATATAGGACAAGATTGTACGGCGGAGTCATTAATACTATAAGCCGGGGAGTTCCCCCCGTATCTTTGACCGCTGCCATAAACCAATTAGTTGTGTCTGCTCCTTCTTTTCCTCTTATTGAATTTGAAATGATTAAATTATTTTGTATTTCATTCCTTGCCAACACATCCATGTTATCGTTTATATACTGATTGATGCTGTTATATAACTCAAATCTCATTATGGTGACCTCCTTCCATTATATTTCCCTTGGCGAAAACAGAGAAATAAAAACCCCACAGAATCACCCTTAAGTGACTCCGTGGGGTATCATTTCCACGTGTAGGGCTTATTGTGCCCCTATGCAGCTCAAGCATCCTGCTCTTATGCACACTCACCTTTTTGGAATATTATTACATAGCAGGCTTGGACTTGTCAAGAGCATTTTGCAAGAATTCCTGCAGGTTTAAAAGATTTTCTTATAATTACCCAGTTGTAGAACACATTATACATCCTTAGCATAGGTTTCTACCCATGCAGGGAAATAACCGCTTCCTGCAGCAACTCTTTTTGACGCAATAGAAGTTACCTCCTTTAAACATCCCTTGTACCTTTATTATTGGATTATCTACAGGAGTAATAATGATTCTTTCGCCTTCATCCTTTATCTCAACTTTTCGACCTTTTAACTTCCTTATAAGCTTTATATTGATCTTTAAAGGAAGCAACTCTTTTTATACCCGGGGCGATTAGTATTTTTAAATCAGCTTATGAATTTGCTTACAGGATTGCAATTTTACTGCCTGTTTTAAGGCTTTTGAACAACCCTGCCTTGCCTTCTATAACCATTTTAGCTCCTTTTACCGGCATTATCACTTTACCCGGTCCAAGGCCCTCTATCTTTTTAATTATTTCCATGGCTTCATTTATAAAGAGCACGTCGATGTCAAAATTCATGAAGAAGGTATGAATGCTGTTGCATGGCTTTACGATAATGGCATTATAATGGGGTTTTTCGCGGAACATGTAGCCCACAAACCTTTTCATAAAAGTGTCTGCCAACAACACGTCCTTTATAATCATGGAATCACATATCAAGGTTTTTACCGTTGATTCATATATTAAGGTTTTTGCCACAAACTCACCCCGTAATTCGATTCAGCAAGATTTTCATTTGGCAAAACTTTCGACATTATTTAAATGATATCCGTAAAAGAAGGACCTTCAATCCTCAATTTTTCACTTAAATATACTGAAGATTTTAATAATAGCAGGCCCCAAAACAATAATAAAAATGGATGGGAAAATAAAAAATATTAATGGGAACAACATTTTAACAGGTGCTTTCATAGCCCGTTCTCTTGCTACTTGCTTTCTGTGCTCTCTCAAGTTTGCTGCTTCAATTCTTAACACCCGCGCCAGGCCGACGCCCAATTCATCTGCCTGGATAAGTGAATTAACGAGCATGGAAAGTTCCTTAACATCACAACGTTCGCTCATATTCTTAAGTGCTGTTTTACGTTCTATTCCCATCTTCATTTCCTTAAGGCATTTTGCAAATTCATCACAAAGCGCTCCACTTATATTATTAACAACTCTTGCCATAGCCCCATCAAAAGATGCGCCTGCTTCAACACTAACAGTAATTAAATCAAGAGTATAAGGCAAATCCTTCAAAATCATTTTTTTCCTCATTTCAAATCTTCTTGAAAGACTAAAATTTAGAAATGTATTAACAAGCAGCATAATAATTATTGCAATGATAAAAGCCTTTGATATATCCGGTTCAATAATATATGATAATAAACCGGTTGAAATGGCTGAGATGAGCATAATCATGCATTTATTAAACAACCACCTTTCTACCGTGCCGTTTTTCAACAGTCCTGCTCTTTCCAGCTTTTTATTAAGTCCAGTAAGCTTGTGGTTTGGAGTTATTCTTATAAGAAAATCACAAAATACATTATAGAAATGCGTAAGTATTCTTTCTGAAAAGAACCTGTTTTCAGTATGGTCCCGGTTTGTGTTATGAAGATCTTTAATTTGCTCTATTCTATCCCTAATACGTATTTTATCATAATTTAGGCTATACAGAACTCCATATGCAAATATAAATACTGCTGTAAAGAATATAAATACTGCAATATACAGCAAAGCTACAACTCCTCCTCATAAATCAATATTGACGATTTTTCTTATCATAAAAAACCCCAGTATTTGATTTAAAACAGAAATAGTAACCATCACTAATCCACTGGGATTAGTAAACAAAAGAAGAATATACTCTTTATTAAATAAGTAAATAGTAAGGCCTAAAAAAATTGGAATAAGTGAAACAATGATACCGGATAATTTGCCTTGGGCCGTCAGGGTTTTAAGCTCATTTTTAATCTTTTGCCGTTCTCTTATAGTTTCCGAAATATTATCCAGTATTTCGGATAGGTTCCCGCCAATATCCTTCTGAATCAAAATGGCATTTATTACGAGTCTAAGGTCTTCCGATTCCATTCTTGCCAACAGGTTTTTAAAAGTATCTTCTTCAGGAATACCAAGGCTCATTTCCTTAAGCAGTTCTTTAAATTCTTTTGAAAACGGATCCTTCGTTTCTTCAGTTACTACTGCCACAGACTGCAGAAAAGAATATCCTGCTTTAAGCGAATTTGAAATAATAGTAATACCTTCATTAAGTTGGCTGTCAAATAGCTTGATTCTCTCCTTCTTTCTATTCGCTATAATGATTCGTGGAATATTCCAGGTTATAATAAACAATACAAGTGCAGTAACATAATTTTTAAAAAGGGCATAAGCTAAAAAAGCAATAACTAATGATGAAAACATTTTTATAACCAACAATTCTTCTACAGTAATGGACATATCTGCCTTTATCAGTTCAACTTCAAGTTTCTTATTCCTCTTTTCATTAAATTTTAACTTGGGAATTAAACCTGACATTATCTTCAACAAGCTAGTTTTATTCTTTTTATGGTTTTCCAGTTTCTCTTTGATAATAAAATCTTCATCATAATGCTTAAGTTTATCTATAGGCTTTTCTTTGTAAAACAGAGAAAAAAGTATATGGCTTATTAATGCCCAAACAGAAAAAAAAGTCAATGCTATTATAATGTATACCATCTTGCTCCTCCCCTTTGGTTAATTAGAGCAGTTTACAGCCGGTACTTTAAAAAAATCATATACTTAAAACATCCGGCGGTATATTGATACCCTTTTCTTTCAGCTTTTGGATAAATTTTGGCATAATACCTGTAAATACAAATTCTCCCTTTACCCTTCCTCTATTGTCCAACCCTCTTGGTTCAAATCTGAATATATCCTGGAGAATAATAACATCCCCTTCCATACCCTGAACTTCTGTTATATGAGTGATTTTTCTGCTGCCGTCCATAAGCCTTGATTGATGGATAATCAAATCTATAGCCGACGCTATCTGGTCTCTAATGGCTTTAACAGGCAAACTCATACCGGACATAAGCACCATGGTCTCTAATCTTGACAGCATATCCCTGGGAGAGTTTGCATGCCCGGTAGTCAGAGAGCCGTCATGTCCTGTGTTCATAGCCTGGAGCATATCCAAAGCTTCTCCTGAACGTACTTCTCCTACAATGATTCTATCGGGACGCATTCTTAAGCTGTTTCTAACCAAATCTCTTATAGTTACTTCTCCTTTACCTTCCAGGTTAGGCGGCCTGGTTTCCAGCCTTACAACATGCTCCTGGGATAGTTGAAGTTCTGCCGCGTCTTCAATTGTCACTATCCTTTCATCATCCGGGATAAATGAAGAAAGGACATTCAATGTAGTGGTTTTACCGCTTCCGGTACCTCCCGAAACCACAATATTAAGGCGTCCTTCTACGCAATATTTAAGCAGCTCTGCCATTTTGGAATTCATAGTTCCAAAATTTATTAAGTCCTCTACTTTAAAGGGATCTTCCGAAAACTTCCGTATAGTAATAGACGGTCCATCTATTGCCAGGGGAGGAATAATGGCGTTAACCCTGGATCCATTTGGAAGCCTGGCATCCACCATTGGGGAGCTCTCATCTATCCTTCTGCCGATTGGTGCTACAATTTTCTTGATAACATGAAGCACATGGCTGTCATTTTTAAATTTAGCGTCTGTCAGTACCAACTTACCCTCTTTTTCTATATATACCTGGTTGGGTCCGTTAACCATAATTTCTGTAATACTATCATCTGCAAGTAGACCTGTTATAGGACCAAATCCTATAATCTCATCTAAAAGTTCTTCTTTTATTTTCTTTTTCTGACTATTAGTCATATTTAGAGACTCTTGCTCAATATTCTTAGTAATAATGGCACTGATTTCCTGCTTTAATTCCTCATTTTGCTCCGATATGTCATTAAAATCTATATCCAATTCTTTAATGACCCTGTTTTGAATTTTCATCTTTAATTCCAAATACTGGTCTACTTTTTTTTCGTTAAACCTGCTGGATTTTTTATCAGTATTAATCTCTTCCAATCTTCTGGCAAGAGACATCCTATCACCTCTACCCTGTTAAGTTTTTGCACATTAATTCAATGGCATTTACTACCTTTGATTTAGACTTACTATATTTAGCATTATCACAAAAGGGTTGTCCTTTGTTTACTGAAATACTTACTGTCTTTTCTTCTTCAGGAAGAATAGCAAAAATATTATCTTTAAATGCCTCCTCCACTTCTGCTTTGCTTATTCCATACCTTGAAGTAAACCTGTTTATAACAAGCTTGACCTTATCATTGTCATATCCAAGGGATTTCATAATTCGCAGTCCCAATTTAGTGTTTTTAAGAGCAACAATTTCTCCTGTAGTTACATATAAAATCGTCTGAGCATTGTCTAAAATGTAAAGGGTACTATCATTAAAATTTATACCTGTATCAACAATAATTACATCATACTGCTTTTGAAATACTTTCATCATTTTTTCAATACTATCTTTACCAATATATTCTGCCGCTTCGGGTTTTGCCGGTGCAAAAAGCATATCCAAATTTTCATTATATTTATATAAATAGGGTTTTATATTTTCATATGAATTTAATTGACCATCATCAATTACATCAAGAATAGTCTTTTGATTATATTGGTTTACCAGCATGGAAATATCACCAAATAGTAAATCCATATCCGCAAGAAGTATTTTTTTACCGGATTCTTTACTTAACATAATGGAAGTGTTAAGGGCAAGCACTGACTTGCCCACTCCCCCCTTAGAACTAAAAAATGCTATAACCTTTGCATCTCTGGTTGGTGCCTGGTTACTTTGCAGTTTCATTTCTTTTTCTTTATATTTTTCATAGGTTACTTTAATAGTTTCAGACAATACATCATAATGAAAGGGCTTAATAATGTATTCCTTAGCACCATAAAACATGGCCTTTTTCAAATACTCATTTTCTCCCTGGACAGACAAAATAATAACAATAACCCAGGGGTATTCATCAGAAATTTTCTCTGTAGCTTCCAACCCATTAAGTACAGGCATATTGATATCCATTAACACCACATCGGGTTTTACTTTAGGGATGAGCCGAAGAACCTCTTCTCCATTTCCGGCTTCACCCACTACTTCAAACATTTCTTTATCTATACTCAATATTTTTTTTATTACATCCCTGGTCTCTTCAATATCATCTGCTATTAATATCCTGATTTTACCCATCTTCTCACACCTATCATTTTTGTGTACACCGGTCTCATGCGTATGTATTTGATGTCAATTATTCAATACCGGGATTTTGATAATTTCCCCAGGTATAATTAGATTGGCGTCTTGAATATTGTTGGCTTTTTTTATTACTACATACTTTTCCGGATCACCGTAAAATTCCATGCTGATCTTTCTTAATGTGTCTCCCGGTTTTACTTTATAATTAACAAATTCACCATTGCTATTACTACTGTCATTTTGCTTGTCCCCCTGTAAAGGTCCACCTGTGTTGCCTGACCATCCTACCAATTCCTTCCAGGTAGTGCCCTTTGTTTCAAGGATACTATCATCTCTTAACGGCCTTAAAGCTAGCTTCAAAATACCAATATTTTCAGCCAATACTAATTTTTCTAATTCAGAAGTTGACACAGATAGTGTTACGAGGAAATAATTCGGTATATCTTCTTTATAGTTTGAATCATCATCTCTATTCAGTTGCTTGTCTATAGCCAACAATTCAACATTTTGCAGAATTATTTTTGACAAGTCGGGTCTTACCACTTCTTCCCCATCTTTTTTTTCGGCCAAATATACAATAATGTCAACAAAATCCCCGGGTTCTATTAAATCTGAAACTCCCGAATCCCCTGTAACATTAATAGAAATTGCCCTATACCCGTTATCTATTTTTAAATTTAACCCCCCTTCACCTTTACTAATAAGCTTACTTTTATGAAAACCTTCGTTTTTTAAAATAGTCTCTTTTGTATATTTGCCGACAATGTCCGAATAATCCCTAATATAGTCAACTAAAATTGAGTTTTCCGGCACATGGACTTCTTTGATCATCTTCTCAGTTATAAGGGTTCCTGCAGGTATTGTATTATCTGCCACTAAAATAGTTATTTCGTTAATTTCTTCACCGGATTGTTTCAAAGACTGTAAATACGCAAAAACAAGTCCTGCAGCTATTACTGCGAAAATAAGTGATATTAAAATCAATTTTTGCCCGATACTTTTCACTCTACCACCCCTATTTTAACGGTACCTTTGTATTCTCTGTACCGCCTGTATCTTTATTTTACGTATCACTTGCGCCCTTATTTTATCAGTTTTGCCCCGTATACGCCCGTATCATTTAAAGTCATATCAATAACGGCATTTGCCACATACCTGACAAACCGGCCGATAATTTCTATTTTCCCTGACTTTTGAACTATATCCTCCACGTAGAATTGCCCAAAACCTATCACCGATATTTGCCCTCTTCCGTTTGTTTCTAAAGTATCAACCAAAGGTACTGTCCACAACCTGACAGAATTTCTTGAGAAGTTATCAAAACTGCTGTGCTCAGAATTTATATAGTTTTTAATAGCATTAGCGGCTCCTGCCATGTTCCCCGTTTCAGTCTCTATCAAATCTCCGACCGATATTGTCCCGCTATAGCCGTAAAGGGCATTTTCTTTAAAAACGTTGGCCCCTTTTCCGCCGAGCGCAACTGCGCCATAATTACCTTTATACCCATCCCCGGCATTCTCCTTAAGTATCACCAAGCTGCCGTATGAATAATCAAAGATTTCAACTGCAAATGGCCTGATACCGCCTTTTACCGATTTTGCAGGTCCAATTATAGCTTTTGTTGTTACATTTACGTCGCTGCTATTGATTTTTACTACAGGACCAAACAAATGCTTTACATTTTTAACCCCTTTTATTTCAATACTTTTTTGATCACTACCAATAGTTATTACAGTACTGTCCGGGTCTACATTGTTTTTTTCGAGATAGTCTATAGCTACTGCTCTTGCTTTTTCACTATCATCCGGTAATTCAAGGATGGCTGCTAAGGCTGCTGAATCCAGGGCATTTGCTAATTTTATTTTTTCTGCATAAACTAACCCGATATCTATAACATAGGCAGTAAACCCCAATAAAGCAGTAAACAGTAAGCAAAGAATAATAGCTGCACTTCCCTTATCATCAAATATTTTCACTACAGTCACCACTCATTCAATTCTCATGGATACTTGTGCATTCAAGACAACCACATTATTGAAGATGCTGCTTATAATAGGGACAGTAAGATGATAGTTGTACGTCACCTTTACAGTAAGTGTGTCTCCGGACTTTCTGCTTGTATCGCCAGGTGTTACGGTTATTATTAAACCTTCCGCATTTAAGCCGGGAGATGTAGATATGATCAAGTTCTCTATTTCAGCACTGGAACTTCCCACAATCCCGGCCCTTGCACCTTCCCTTGCTGCATTGTTGATAGCAAGATACGAATTCAGCATAACTCCGAATTCTATAATTCCCATCACCACCAATAAAAGTAACGGAAATATTATCGTAAACTCTACCAGTGATTGTCCTTTTTTACTTTTTAACCGTTTCATAGTAGCCCCCCTTACTCCTGACCTCCAATGGAGCTTACTTATCCGGAAAAAATGCTCTAATCAATATCCATATTTATGATTAGAGCATTTTACGTGCAGGGTATTCCCAACTTTTGCATCATTGCTGTTATTGGAGTGCATTTATTATTTCCTGGAATTTTGCTGCTATTGCCGGCCCCAGAACTACCAGCACCGCAATAACCACTACTGCAATAAGTCCTACCAACAATGCATATTCAACCATACCCTGTCCTTTTTCATCTTTTGAAATTAATAATATATTGTTTTTTAATTTCCTTAACATATCGGCCCCTCCTTTAAACTATTCTGCTGAGCCATTTCTATTCAAGAACCGTCGCTAACGCTCTTTTCATGTCAACTAGCCCAGCGAGTTAAATTAGTTTTACTTGTGATTTAATTATAACTCTGTTTGGAAGGGCATAACAGTTTCTAAAAGTCACATTCTCTAAGTATAAAAGTCACAAAAAAATAAGGACCAAAGTCCCTATTCCTGAGTTTTATATTTTAATTTATAGTAATCCTCAATGTCATTCTCTATTGCAGTAATTGCGGCTTGTACACGGTCGCTTGCATTAATCTTTCTGTATATATTGGTTGCATAATTTTTCACTGTTTTTTCCGATATGTACAGCTTTCCCCCAATTTCCTTATTACTAAGCCCCCTCGAAATATTCATCAGCACTTCAATTTCCCTCTTTGATAAGTTATCAAGAATATTGGCTTCCTTTTTATTCTTGCCTTTTATATCCTGAAAAAAGATTGAAACCAAAGATTTATCAATATATTTTTCTCCCTGGTATACTGTCCTGATAGCTTCCACAATTTCCGCCCCAACAGAGTCCTTGAGTATATACCCGTCCGCTCCAATATTAATAGCCTCATAAATAATCTTTTTATCATTTTCAACAGTAAGCATAATAACCTTAACAGTATCGCCGTGTTCCTTTTCCTTTATCTTTTTAAGGGTTTCAATTCCATTCATTAAAGGCATATTCAAGTCTAACAACACCACATCAGGTGCAGTAAACCCTAACATATCCAATACTTTTACACCGTTTATGGCTTCGCCAACTATATCCATATCCTCTTCAAAACTGATAATTCTCCTCAAACCTTGCCTTATCAGGTCATGGTCATCTGCAATTAATACTCTAATTACCTTTTTTTTCATCCCTGATCACCTCCCGGTTAATAGGCAATTTTACTCTATAGACTGTACCTTCTCCCTCTGCCGACTTAATTTTAATTTCTCCCTGTAACTGGTTTACTCTGTCAAGTATGCCAATCAATCCATAGCAGTCACCTTTAGTTTTTACCCTTTTTAAAGTTTCTTCTACATTAAATCCTACACCGTCATCAGATATGACCAGCATTAAATATTTTGTGCCATAGTCCAGCTTTACCGTTGCATGCTTTGCCCTGGAATGCTTTTTAATATTGTTAAAAACCTCTTGAATTATCCTGTACACGGCAACCTGAATAATTGGTTCTATTTCCGACTTTACAGGTTTCAATTTTAATTGTACATCAATATCAGTCTCTTGAGAAATATTTTTTATAGCTTCTTGTATAGTCTGGTTTAATCCCAGGTCATCAAGTGACATTGGCCTTAAGTCAAAAATAATACTTCTAATTTCTTTTAAAGCCACTTTCACGCTTTCTTTTAAATCTTCCAATTCTTTAAGCCCTTTCTCCAGATCATCCTGAATAGTCATTTTGCAAATATCTACTTGCATAGCAACATTAGCCATATGTTGCGCAGGGCCATCATGAATATCCCTTGCTATTCTTTTGCGTTCATTTTCCTGGGCTTCTAATACTTTTATTCCTATCAGTATTTCGGAATTTCTATCCGCATCTTCTAAAACAGAAAGGATATCCCCCTCTAGATAGGCTAGAGCAATACTTATTTGGTTAACTACTTTCTCACCATTCTCTATATTACCCATTAACTTTTTTAAAGCCACTTCCAATTGAGTCCTTTTTTCTCTTAATGCCTTTTCTTCATTTGTCTTAGTAATAAATTTCACTCTTATTTCTAATGATTTTTCATAGGCATCCTTGATATCACTTTCACTATATATATTGAAGTTTTTGGATACTTCCGCCAACCACTGTCTTGCACTTTTATCCAGTTTCTCCAGTTCATCAACTTCATTAATAATTTTAATTAATTCACTTTTGACGTTAGCCAGTTCCAGTTTTAAATTTTCATACTCATTTCTTATACTATCTACTATTTTAAGTACTTCTTCCCTGCTGGAACTTATCTCCCCTATTATTTTTTTAGTAATAGCGTTAATTCTGCTAATATCCAGGTTCATACTGTTAATCATAATCTCACCTTATTTAAAACTACTATATATACCATACAAATTAGAATAAAATGGAGCTTCAAAAAAGCTAAAATAAAAGTAGACCATAACTTTCCTCTTAACAACGCCTGCACTAAAGTGCAGGTGCTATACTTTCGACTAAAAGTCGACTAAAGTAAATACATCTCATCACATCATTCATTATACCCCTTTAGTATTGATATATCAAGCTTTGTAATATAATTCCAGTCAAATAGTTTCTACTTAATATAGTACTTAATATAGTACTTATTCATATTCGACATTTTTTTCGTAAATCCTACACAGAAAAAGAAATATGTAAAAAAAAAGAAGTGAAATAAAGAAATGAAATAAAGATGCAATATAAAATAGATACAATATAAAATCTATCTACTTATTAAATATGATCTTCATAGCAATTCTATTATTTATTCTCCTTTATTATTTTCCTTGCTTAGCGGCCTGGTATGTCCTATATCCCCCGCTTAAATTACGCACCTTGTTAAAACCATGTTGCATCAGGATCCTTGCAGCCAGGTAACCTCTAAGCCCAACCTGGCAATAGATAATAATCTCCCTTTCCTTAGGAAGCCCATCCATACGCTCTCTTAATAAATCCAGAGGAATATTGACAGAATTGGGGATGGCACCCCGCATGTTTTCTTCTTTGGTGCGAACATCCAGCAATATGAACTTTTCCGGATCCAATCCATCCAATTCATCCCAGTGAATAACAGGATGAATACCTTTTAGGATGTTGGAAGCCACGTACCCGGACATATTAACAGCATCCTTGGCTGATGAGTACGGTGGCGCATAAGCCAGTTCAAGTTCCTGCAAGTCATAAACAGTGAGATTTGCCCGCATGGCAGTAGCCAAGACATCAATACGCTTGTCAACCCCTTGAGAGCCAACAATTTGGGCTCCCAGTATTTTTCCGTCTTTTGGACTAAAAAGTAGTTTTATGGCCATTGGAGCAGCTCCCGGATAGTAACCGGCATGAGATGCTGAATGTGTATAAGACTTCATGTAGGGAATCCCATGCCGTTTCAGAGTTTTTTCATTGTTTCCTGTACAGGCAGCTGTCATTTCAAATACTTTAACAATAGCCGTTCCCTGGGTAGCCTTGTAGGTGTCTTTAATGCCACATATGTTGTTGGCTGCAATACGTCCCTGCTTGTTGGCCGGCCCTGCCAGAGGTATTAACGTTGGTCTGCCATTTACAAAATCGAGTACTTCAATAGCATCGCCTATTGCATATATATCGGGGTGGGAAGTCTGCAAATACTGGTTTACTTTAATGCCTCCACACTCTCCGATTTCAAGCCCTGCTTTTCTGGCCAGACTGGTTTCAGGTCTAACTCCAATTGCCAATATAACCATATCAGTTTTCAGCTGTTTTCCGCTTTTAAGATTTACAACGGTATGCTTACCATCCCTGTCAAATGATGTTGCACTATCTTCAAGGTACAAGTCCACCGAATTTGCTTTCATATGCTCATGCAGGAATGCTGCCATCTCATAATCAAGGGGAGCCATAACCTGATTGGCCATTTCAACAATTGAAACCTTTATATTCCTACAACACAGGTTTTCAACCATTTCCAGGCCTATAAATCCTCCTCCCACAACAATAACACTTGCCGGTTTTTCCTCATCAATATAATCTTTAATAGCATAGGTATCCGGTATATTTCTTAGGGTAAAAACATTAGCCTTATCAATTCCCGGTATGGAAGGCTTGATTGGGCCTGCGCCGGGAGATAGTATGAGTTTATCGAAGCTTTCACAATACCTTTCTTTTGTTACAAGATTTAGTACTTCTACTTGTTTTTTGCTTAAATTGATTTCCACAACTTCACTGTTAACTCGAATATCTATGTTGAATCTTCGAGACATACCTTCAGGAGTCTGAATAAGCAAATTTTCCTTTCTTTTTATTACCTCACCCACATAATAAGGTAAACCGCAGTTGGCAAAAGAAATATGCTCTCCCCTTTCAAAAAGGATAATCTCCGCTTTTTCATCAAGTCTGCGAAGACGTGCTGCTGCGCTAGCTCCGCCGGCCACTCCTCCTACAATAATTATTTTCCTTTTATCCACTATAATCCCTGCCCTCTTATAAAACTAAGCCTAATATTTAATATTGCATTATAATTTCCAATTTCTTGTTTTATTATCAATTTTAAACTAAGCATCAAGAAATCTCCTTTCATTATAAGCGGGAGCTTAAATCGGCGCAAATAGCACTGTTATTTTATGTTAATTACTCCCTTCTCCATTTTATAATCATCCATAATAAACCCATTTCCGATATCCTGGACAATGTCCCCTAAATTGACAAAACCCATTTTTTCGTATGCCGCAATTGAACCCTGGTTATTTTTATTCACTGTCAGCCAAATACTTTCCAGACCTGTTTCTTTGCAGATACTTTCAATATAAGATATAGACATTCTGGCAATTCCGCGGCCCCGGAAGTTCTTATCTACGTACAACTTGCTTAAAAACATCTTATTATTCGAATAATCAGGCAAAATTGCGAAATACCCTGCATATTCACCATCCAGTAACATCAAAAAATACCGGTATCCGCTCTCAAGCTGGTTCCTTATTGCTTCTGCACTCTGGAATTTGGAGAGCATATAATCCACCTGTGCTTTACCTATTATCGGCTCATAGTGTTCATGCCAAATTTTGTTTGCCATTTCTTCCACTATTTTTACCTGACATTCATCTTCTACTTCCAATATTTTTATTTTTTCCCCCAATATAGTTCACCCTTTAGACTAAAAGTTTATCTACCCGGATGTTTGGTCATGCAAAACTGATTTTTACATGAGTACCATTCGACAATGTATCGCTTACAGGGCATCTGTCCTCTATTGTCTCAAGCCATTTTGCCAAAGTTTCTGCGTCTGCATCAGTATCGGCTTCTAATTTTACTCTAATCTCTTTGTATCCTGCCCTTTCAGCTTTTGATTTACCCATAAACCTTGCAGGATTCAGGTCTCCTTCAAGGTCAATCCGTATTCCTCTAAGTTCAAATCCCATTTCTCTTGCAACAACATGCCCAACAACATTTATACATCCGGCAAGAGCAGCAAGCAAATACTCCACAGGGTTTGCTCCTGCATCGGTACCTCCAAGACTTTTGGGTTCATCAATTATCATTTTAAATCCTCTTGTTTCTACCACTGTTTTTGTTGGATTTTCACTATGTGCCTTAGCACTGAACTTTAAATCTGCCATTTTATCATCTCCCTTTGTGTATTTTTCTATCATATTAATGTTATACATAATTTAATATTACCCATAATCTAACAAATTAAATCATAAATTACTTTTCTCATTGTTCATTTTGTTTTTACCCTTCCGGAATCACAAATACACATATAATATATGCAAGGATTCCGCTCCCGCCCATGCAGGCAAATAAAATCCAAAGCACCCTGACAATGGTCGGGTCTATATTGAAGTATTCCGCCAATCCTCCACAAACTCCTGCTATTATTTTGTTGCGGGATGACCTGTATAGTTTTTTATATTCACTCATTAAGAGCACCTCCTATCAAGCCTTTATACTTTTAGACTTTAAGTATTAAATTAACTACATAAAATATACATTGTTATATTATTTTATATTTATATCATTACAGTATTATTCAATAATTATTATATATCAATTAATACCATAGTATCAATTATTTTTGGGCATTTTAACATCAATATAGTAACTTTTTTTGAGGACACTGAAAAGAATATTTTGCCACTTCTTTTTTATTGAAATATCAATTATAATATAATATAATGTAATTATGGTAATTTTAACATATCTACCTGTGTTAAATGATAGAAACCATATAAATTATAATAAATAAAAATTAAACTCTAATAAGGGACAGGGAGTTGATATATCTTATGAAACTTGGGATTCACGCATATGCATGGTGTTCGCAATGGAGCAATGAAACACTCCATTTAATTGAAAGGGTTAAAAATCTTGGTTTGGATTTTATTGAAATTCCCTTAATGTGCCTTGATACTTTTGATGCACCTGCCGTAAAGGAAAAACTTAAACAGGTAGGCATAGAAGCTTGCACATCTACAGTGCTCTTAAACGATACGGATATTACCAGCGAGGATAAATCTATCCGTCAAAAGGGAGTGGATTACCTTAAGGCCTGTGTAAAAGCCACTGCAGAAATAGGCGCTTCCAGTTTTTCAGGCGTTGTATATTCCCAACATGTCAAGCCTGCTGTCAGAAGGCCTACTGAACGTGAATGGGAATATTCTGCGGATTGTCTTAGAGAAGTAGCGAAGTTCGCCCAGGATTATGGTGTAAATATAGGGCTTGAACCGGTTAACAGGTATGAAACATATCTAATCAATACCTGTGAACAGGCTTTAAAACTTAAGGAAATGATAGGAGAGCCAAACATAAAAATACACCTGGATACATATCACATGAATATAGAAGAAAAATCTTTTTATAAAGCAACCAAAATGGCAGGTAAGGATCTTATCCATTATCACCTTTGTGAAAATGACCGCGGTATCCCCAGCACCGGCCTTGTTGATTGGGATGGAATTTTCAAGGCCCTGGCAGAAATTAATTATAGAGGGTATGCTGCTCTTGAATCTTTTGTCGACTGTACCGATAACATGAATACCTGGGTATGGAGGCAACTGGCCAAAGATGGCGACACTCTTGTAAGGGAAGGAGTTGCTTTTATCCGCAGCATGCAGAATAAATACGGTTTATAATTCTTCAACTTGTGTTTTCCTTTTATTATTATTTCCAGACATTGTAATTAGCCCTGAATATCTCAAAAATGTTTAAATGCTCTAAAAGTATCTTCAGTCCAATTAACATTAATATGATACCTCCAAATAATTCCGCATGGTTTTTAAATATTAAGAGGCATTTCTTTCCAATTTCCACCCCAGCTAAACATACAACAAACGTTATTATTCCAATTAAAATTATGGATTTAAAAATCGGTACCCCTATAAAAGCAAAGCTTATTCCAACAGATAATGCATCCAGGCTCGTTGCAACTGCAAGTACAAATAACGTTATGTTGGTTAAAACTTCTTTCTTTGCCTCTTCCGGCAAGCACTTCCCATTATTATCACCATTATTGTTCTCTTTTCTTGCTCCGTATATCATTTTAGCTCCAATAAAGCTCAGCACTCCAAACACAATCCAGTGATCAAACCTGGTTACATATTTCTCGAAATTTATACCGATAAGCCATCCAAGCAGCGGCATTCCTGCCTGGAACAACCCGAAAGTCCCGCTTATTTTTAAAGCAGTATTAGTCTTCAAGTCTTTTAATGTAGCTCCATTAGTAATTGATATGGCAAAAGCATCCATGGATAATCCAAATGCCGTAAACAAAATTTCCAAAAAACCCATTATATTCATCCTTCCGTGTATTTTACCAAGCTTCTTTTCTTTTAGTGTGTTATTACTACTTATTTATTTTCCACTACTTATTCTTATTGTAGTGTTACAAACTAAAATGAGACTTATGCACAACAAAACGTTATACATGAGTCTCATTATTCAAGGCAAGCCAGACCCTTTGGCCAGTATGTTGACTTTGCCACACAGTATTACACTACCGTGCCAACTACTCCCTCATATTCCAACAAAATAACCAATAATATAATATAAACTATACTAAAATAGTTTATATTACTATGTATTATATTACAATTCTTTATATTATGTATTATACTACCATTCTACGGAATACTCAATATCAAAAAATCTTAGTTTTTGGTATATTGCTCAAAGCTAATGATATACCCATCAGCCTGCTTTTTAATTTCTTCTTCTTCATGTTGGGAACACTCATCGTAAACTCCTATAACCTTCATGCCTGCTGCCTTCGCGCCCATCACCGCAGGGAGAATATCTTCAAACACAACACATTCTTCCGGCTTAAGGCCAAGTTTTTTGGCTGTAAGCAGGTAAATATCGGGTTGGTCCTTCCCCTTTCCAACTTCATCTGCTGTTGATATGGCATCAAAATAGTGCCGTATTTCATTATTCTTTAAGACTGCTTCCAAAAGCTTATTACAATTGGTAGTGGCAAGTCCTATCTTAATACCTTTATATTTTAATAATGAAAGAAATTTCTCCACACCGGCCTTAAGTCTTATATTATGTGCGTATTCATAAAAGGCCATATCATTCCACTCATCCATAATGTCTTCTACAGGATCAGGAATTTTAAACCTCTCTTTAAAGTATAGAGCAGTTTCCTTGAAAGTCATATTTTTGATTTCAGTACTCAAATCATCAGGCACAGCAATACCTCTTTTTTCCAGGAAGTCAAAGTCTATCTTATCCCATACCCGCATTGAGTCTATAAGTGTACCATCCAAGTCGAATATTACTCCTTTTATTATACCTTTATTTATTTCTTCAAGTATATTAACCTTTTTTGTATTAATCTTTCTTCACCTCACATAATTCCTGACTTTTTACCTTTTTTACCTTATGAATGCCAGCTTCCTTTTTAAATCCTCGGATGCTTTTTTTACATTTTCCTTACCCATTATAGCAGAAACAACAGCAATACCTTTTATTCCCGTACCTTCAAGCATACCTGCATTGTCCTCATTTATACCTCCTATAGCAACAACAGGAATACTGACCCTGCCTGTTATATTCTTTAACTGCTGAATACCCACATATTTTGCATCTTTTTTGGTATCGGTTACAAAAACTGCCCCTACACCAATATAGTCGGCACCATCCTCTTCCGCCTGCAAAGCCTCATTAAGAGTTGTTGCAGAGACTCCAAGAATTTTATCTCTTCCAAGCAGGGTTCTTGCAACCTTAGCCGGCATATCCGTCTGGCCCACATGCAACCCTGCTGCATCCACTGCCAGTGCAATGTCCAATCTATCATTTATAATAAGGGGGATGTTATACTTATCTGTAATACCTTTGACCTTCAAAGCTATGTTATAAAATTCCAAAGTAGATACATCCTTCTCTCTAAGCTGCACAATGGTTACACCACCCAAAATTGCCTGTTCTACAGCTTTCTCGATGCTTATGTTACGAAGCAAATGCCTTTCGGTCACAAGGTATAATGTATAATCCGGATGTGCCAAGGAGACGTTTTGTCTGCCATGTCCAATTTTCCCTTTGTTAATCATGTACTCTACCTCTTTCCAAAACATCTTTTGCTGTAATCCGAGATAATGAATCTACCAGCTTTACTCTGAAACTCCCACTTCCTCTATTGTCTTCCGTCAAGCTTTCATAAGCCATTTCACCTGCTAATCCCATAGTAAGGACCCCGGCCACAGTCCCTTCAAGATAGTTATTGGTAACACCGCAATATACACCTATAAGGGAGGTACACATGCACCCTGACCCGGTTATCATAGAAAGCATTTTATGGCCGTTTTCTATGAAATAGGTTCTCCCATCTTTTGAAACTATATCAACAGGGCCTGTTATTGCCACAACACAACCCAACCTGGACGATAATTCATCCGCAATGCTTTTCCCATAATTCAGATTGCCTAATAATAAAATATCCTTTTCTGATGCATCCACGCCCCTGGTAGTTGAACCAAGGCCGCTTACCGATTTTATTTCCGACATATTGCCCCGTATAACAGCCAATTTTAGCTCATTTATAATTCTTTCGGCAGTTTTATCCCTGAGCTTTGTTGCTCCTGCACCTACAGGGTCAAATATTACAGGTATCCCAAGTTCATTTGCTTTTTTTCCTGCAACCAACATAGACTCAATAGTTCTTTTATTTAATGTCCCTATATTTAGGACTAATGCGGAAGAAAGAGAAACTATGTCTTGCACTTCCTCTATATCATCTGCCATTATAGGTGATCCGCCTATTGCCAGTACTACATTGGCACAATCATTTGCAGTAACATAGTTTGTTATATGATGTACCAACGGTTTTTTTGCCTTTACCTGTTCTAAAAGTCCCGATACATTGACGTTCATACTCATATTCTTTATACTCCTTTCATAATTGCCAAATTAAATATATTGTCACCATTCTAACCTTCGATAATTCCTGCCTTCTAATCCTTGATAATTCCTGCCTTGCTGTATAACTCATAAAAATGGTTTATAGGTCCTACCCCCATTCCTATAGGCAAAGCATGCCTTATTGCTATTGTAATATAAGCCTTTGCCTTTTCCACTGCTTCTTTTACGCAAAAACCAAGTGCAAGGTTTGATGCGATTGCAGCAGAAAGAGTACATCCGGTGCCGTGTGTATTCCTGGTATCAATCCGTTCAGCTTCAAACTTAAAAATATTTTTACCATCGTAAAGGATGTCTGTTGAATCACCCGACAGGTGCCCTCCCTTTATTAGCACATTTTCAGCCCCTAAAAGTTGAATTTCCTTTGCTGCCTCTTCTGCTTCCTTTAGAGTATTAATCTTTTTACCGGTTATTTTCTCAGCCTCGGGAATATTGGGAGTTATAACAGTGGCAACAGGTATCAACTCTTTAATAAGAGTTTCCATAGCCTTAAGGTTAAGGAGGGCATAGCCACTCTTGGATACCATAACAGGGTCCAATACAATATTTTTCGGCTTGTACACCCATAATTTTTCGGCAATCACTTTTATGCTCTCAATTTGAGAAACCATGCCAATCTTTACCGCATCTGCCCCTATATCTTCAAAAATAGCATCTATCTGCTTTCCGATAATCTCGGGACTTATATCCTGAACTGCAATTACTCTTTGAGTATTTTGAGCTGTAACTGCCGTAATTACACTCATCCCAAAGACACCATGAGCAGAAAACGTTTTAAGATCTGCCTGAATCCCTGCTCCTCCTCCGGAATCAGAGCCAGCAATAGTCAACACCTTTTTCATGAAACCACCTCCATTAGAAAATTCTTTATATTTCTGTATTCATATCTATTTTTGACAATTACGCAATTTTTGTTATTATTTAGTAATTTCCATTGTATTTTTTAAAAATTTACGCCCTTTAAGCATAAGAAGTGCAATTATGCTTCCTGCTATTGTATTTATAAGGAAGGGAAACACATAGAAGAAGGCGGCCACTTCTTTGCCCATCAGAAGTTTTGCAACAGGGTAGGCAGCAATAGCTCCAAGGATCCCGGTTCCTACAATTTCCCCGGCAGCTGCAAACAGCTTATTGTTTGTTTTTTTATACAATATTCCAGCTAGGAAGGCTCCTATTATACTGCCAGGAAATGCAAGCAGCGTACCCACACCCAGAATGTTTCTTATTACCGATATACAGAAAGCTATCAATACGGCATATCCTGGTCCTAATGTTACAGCCGACAGCACATTTACAATGTGCTGTACAGGCGTACATTTTGAGGCACCTATTGGGAAGTATACAAAATTACTCATTGCTACGCCAAATGCAACCAGCATGGCTGCATGTATAAGTTTTCTGGTTTTCAATCAAAACACCTCCTTTTCGTCATCTCCCAGTACTTTAATATGTTTACCGGTAATAACCCTGTTCATATTCCTTACGGCACACATTTTTCCACACATTGTGCATGTATCGTTATATTGGGGAAGGGATTCATTCCTGTACTTCCTTGCTTTTTCAGGGTCTATAGCAAGAGAAAACATTTTTTCCCAATCCAATTCCTGTCTTGCTTTTCCCATTTCATAATCCCATTTCTCAACACCGGTAATCCCCTTAGCAAGGTCTGCAGCATGCGCAGCAATTTTGGATGCTATAATCCCTTCTTTCATATCTTCAAGGGTTGGAAGTCTTAAGTGCTCCGCGGGAGTGACGTAGCAAAGGAAATCAGCCCCGCTTGCAGCTGCTATGGCACCTCCGATAGCACTTGTAATGTGGTCGTAACCCGGAGCTATATCTGTAACAATAGGCCCTAACACATAAAACGGTGCGCCTCCACACAGTTTCTTTTCTAAGAGGACATTAGCGGCAATTTCATTTAAGCGCATATGTCCCGGCCCTTCAATTATAACCTGCACATTCTTTTCCCAGGCCCTTTTAGCCAATTCTCCCAGGGTTATCAGTTCCTTAACCTGGCTTGCATCTGTGGAATCTTTGATGCTTCCAGGGCGGCATGCATCTCCAAGACTTATGGTTACATCATATCTAGCGCATATATCTAATATTTCATCAAAATATTCAAAAAAAGGATTCTCTTTATTATTGAGTTCCATCCATGCATAGATTAGAGATCCTCCCCTTGAAACTATGTTTAATTGACGTTGATTTCTTTTGAACGTCTGTGCTGTTTCCCTGTTTATCCCCGCATGGATAGTCATAAAATCTACTCCATCCTGTGCATGCTTCTCGATAACATATATGAATTCGTCAGAAGTTATGCTTTCAAGTTCCTTGTCATAAAAACCCATAGCATCATATACAGGAACAGTACCTATCATGACAGCAGACATACCAATTAGTCTTCTTCTGAATTTTTCAGTTTTTCCGTAAGAACTCAAGTCCATTATAGCTTCTGCTTTCATTTCAATGGCCTTTTCCGCCTTTTTAAGTTCATCCTCAATGCTGCAGCAATCTTTTGAAACTCCCAAATTCACATTTATTTTTGTCCTTAACCCCAAACCTATTCCTTCAGGTTCAAGGTTTTTATGATTTTTATTCGCAGGTATCACTACCTTCCCTTCTGCCAAATAACCCCTCAATATTTCCACATCTACATTTTCTTTTTTGGCCACAATTTGCATTTCATTTGTTATTATCCCTTTTTTGGCAGCATCCATTTGAGTTGTATAATTCATACCAATCTTCCTTCCTTTTTAATTTTAAATTACTCCAGGTAATACAGGGGGATGTTTGTTTTGTTCCTACCGTGTTTTTTCACGTGATTACATGTGAATATGAAAAATGCTTACCCATAAGGTAAGCATTTAGAATTAGAACGGATTTTATAATTTTAATAATTTATATTGCTTCCCTACGGTAGTATTAACTACATCAGGTTCAAAGGGTCAGGTTTTAACCTTCTCAACCAAATGGTCCCCCCGCAAAACCACATTTTAACAATTTTATTAAGTTATCAACTAATATAATAACAATTACTTTTTTACAAAATATCATAATCATTATACATATTTTTTATAGTTTTGTAAATGAATTTTTTTTATGTTATCCTTATGTTATTGCACTTTTATTTTTATGCTATTACTTTTTATGCTATTTTTAAGATGTGTGCCAGTACTATATTTCAAAATCAATAAGCTTATTTACCTAGTCCTGCAAACAGGACACTTCTGCAGTCCAAGAGGTATTTCAAGCCCGCATTTATCCATAAGTTCCCCATTTGACAGAATTTCTCCTGTAGCTCCGTCTATTACTATTTTCCCCTCACTCAATACAATTGTTCTTTCACAAAGTTCCATAACCATGTCCAGGTCATGGGTAGCTATTATTTTTGTGTGGGTAAAACCCCGCAGGAGATTTATCAGCCTGCGTCTTGATTTAGGGTCAAGGGCTGACGACGGCTCATCCATGACAAGAATATCCGGGTTCATGGCTAATACTGTGGCAATGGATACCATCCTCTTCTCTCCTCCTGAAAGCCTGTATGGAGGTCTATCTATCAAATGCAGGGTACCCACAGTTTCAAGGGAATTTCTTACCCTCTTTTCAACCTCTTCCTCAGGCAACCTGTAATTACGTGGTCCAAAAGCTACATCATCATAAACTGTTGCCATAAACAACTGGTCGTCGGGATCCTGGAAAACCATCCCCACTCGTTGCCGTATAAACGGCAGGGTTTTTTTTGTAACCGGAATACCCCCTACGCTAATTTCTCCTTCATTCGGAAATAAAACCCCGACAAGATGCATTAACAATGTTGATTTGCCTGCACCATTTGCCCCCACAATACCTACAGACTCTCCATGTAATATTCTGAAGGAAATCCCCTTTAATGCCTGCTGCCCGTCAGGGTAACTGTATTTTAAATTCTTTCCTTCAATAATGTGATGACTCATATCATTTACCCACTCCTGCTTTTCATTCGATCCTGTTATTAGTTTGATCCTGTTATTAGTAAACCTATTATAGCCGGAACATCCACATACCGTATTATAAGGAAGTATATACTCCACCCTGCAAGGTATGCAATGTCGGATAACTTCATTTTTTTTACATTCCCGGTACTATACTCACCTGTAAATCCCCTGCAGCACATGGAGTTATAGATGCGTTTTGCCCTATCTAATGTTCTTATAATCAACTGGCCGGTAAGAGAACCCCACTCTCTAAATCTTACACCTTTTGTAAAAGGAGAACGGAGTGAATATGCACATAAGGTACGGGCAACCTCCTCTGCCAACACTGAAATGTACCTATATGTTAAAATAAGCTGCAATATAAATACTTTTGGTATTCTCATAATCGTTAAAGCATATGCAATCTTCGTCATCCCGGTAGTTGCTATTAGAATAAATACTCCCATTACAGTTAATAACCCTTTCAGCAGGATCGATATAAAAGATACCCATCCGGCAGATACTGTGAGCCATGGTAACACCGCCAGCGGTTTGCTATCAAATAAAGGGTTGAAAATGCCTATAATAATAATGAAAGGTGAAACTGCAACAAGCCTTTTAAAAATTGGTTTTAGCGGAATATCCGCCAAGTTCATTATCACCACAGGATAGAATATAAGAGGCAACAAGGTGCTTACTTCATATTTTTCGAAGGATACAGTTACCATCAGAAATATGAATGTTGTAAGCACCTTTGCAAGAGGATGTATATTGTGTATAGCCGTCCTCTTTTCAGAAAGCTCTTCAAGTATTCTAATATTATATAATGATTCTATCACTTTTGCCATAACTTCATTACAATCCTACATAATTAAACGGCTTTTCCGCCGTTAAACAGGCTCTTTGGCAGTTGCACTCTTTTTTTCAGTTGCACTCTTTTTTTTCTTAACAAAGCTTATAACAAAACCTGTTATTCCTACCAACAGTAAGGTCATTGCACTACCAACCAACCCCGATATGCTAGTTCCTGCATCTACAACCGGCCATATTTCATCAGGTTCAGAAAATTCCAACTGTGTTGAAGCCTCTGAAGCCTCAATACCTGCCTCCTTACCTTTCTCACTTTCCGCAGGTTTAAATCCATAGTCAGGCAAAAATGCTATTTTCTCCTGAATAGAAGCCAGTTTATTATGTATACCGCTGTCAGCCTCAAACTCCTCTCTCCCTGAAGTCTTAAGTATTGACCATTCCAGCCCGTCAGGATACATAGATGCAAACCATGAGAGAATCCCTCCCGTTATAACTGCAACCACAATAAGGCCGGTAAGAACTTTTTTGATGGATACTTTACCTAAAGCTTCACCTGATATAGACTTTTCAACAATTTCGGGGCATGCTCTCCATATAAAACCCATAACAGCAGCAGTGATAAGCCCTTCGACTACTCCGATGGCCAAGTGTATCGGTTGCATTATCATTAAAAAAGTACCGAAAGGCAATTCGGTTTTACCTGAAAAAAGTGTCTCAAGTACTACACTAAAAGCGCCCAGCTGAAGACCCACTATCGAAGACAGCATTGCCCCTGCAAATAACCTGCCTTTAGTATACCCTTTCTGCATAATTTTTTTATAGATAAAAGGATAAGCAATAAAGCATGTATAAAAACCCAGGTTGAAAATATTACATCCCATTGCCAGCAAGCCTCCGTCCGCAAAAAACAATGCCTGTATAATCAAAATAGAGGCCATAGTAAGAAAACCTGCATAAGGACCAAGCAGTATGGCAAGGAGCATACCCCCTCCCAAATGTCCGCTGGACCCTGTTCCTGGAATCGTAAAGTTAATCATTTGAGCAGCAAATACAAATGCACCCATTACTCCCATTAACGGTATTTTTTTTTCGTCAAGTTCATTTTGAACTTTTTTCACTGAATAGGCTGTAACACCGGCAGCTGCAGCCCACATAACACCACCTACAGCCGGTGAAATAAGTGCGTCAGCCATATGCATATACATCACTCCTTCAAGTATTTTTGTTTTAAGGGCAATTTTCAAAGCATTGAAAGCTTACCCAGCTAAAAGTCGGCAATTTTAGGCCCTGTACTTTGAAAATAAAAACCACAAAAGCCAATACATTACTTCTGTAATGCATTCAACCTTCGTGGTTGACTTTCAGTTTGATTCCTATATACTTAACGACACCTGCAATAAATTGCTGCGATAAAAAGAGCCTTCATGACTCTTATTTCATAACTTATTATAATTGTTATAGGCAAAATTGTCCATACCTATTTTTATGCATGGCGCATTTTCAAATTTTGAAGAAAATGCTGGAAGTAACATTGCGAAAAGTCTTATAGAGCCTGTTAATCCGACGAGGGATAAGCAAATCAACTGTTCTAAGCAAAATAATTAAAAAAGGCAGAGATGAAGCACGAATTTAAAAGAAAGAGAAAACAAGAGTTATAGAGAGTAGCAAAAAAATATTTTCGCAAAACCGAGTTGGACACGTACAAGATTAGTATTGTATAGTAGACTTGGGGGAGGTAGGTAATCAAGTCATGAACAATACTAATAGAACATTTTCAGGTAGGACATTTAGTCCTGAAGATATAGAAATGATAAAAT
>JABUEW010000013.1 GCA_013314855.1 Bacillota bacterium
TATTAAAAAAATAAAATGCGCCCTCTCATTTTTTCGAGGGCTTTTCGATTTTAATAAACTATTTAAACCATGGACATCAACTTAATTTGCATACCTTTTTATCATAAATTGATGATGTTTACTTGTTTTTGTGTATTTTTCAAGAGCAGGCTCTATTTCCGACTTTTTAAGATATCTGAAACGTATGGTTGTGTGGTTCTCGAAACCGTTTTCGTACACTATTTTCATTACTGTTTTATGGTCCACCCTGTATTTGTTCATTAATTCCTGGACTGTTATATAGTCCTCAATAGGCCTTGGAATTAACGGATCTCCACCAAAATACTTTACACACATTTCCGTAATTGTTGTAGGATTACTACCAAGCTTCTGGGCTATTTGGACATAGGTAAGCCCCTGTTTTCTTAAATTCCAAATGTCCTCTTTGTTAATCTTCTTAATATCTTTCTTTGCACTTTTATATATAAATCCATAGCTTGATATAAAATCGTTTATGGACATATTATGCTTTCTGGCGTGACGTTTTATATAATTATATAAAGTAGTGTTACTGTGAAGATTGTATATGTACCCTCCTACTGCAACTTTACTTAATTTTTTCTTAATATTTTCATCATAAATTTTCTTCTTCAATTCTCTGATATCTTCTCTTAATTCTTTTTGATGTTCTTTATCGCCTAAAGTTTTATACAGATAATATTCCTTGGCCTTTAAAGTAGAAGAATTGAATACCGATACGAGCATGCCGGCAAGTCCAAGTTTACGGAAATCCGAGGTATTAAGAAGCAAAATATCTTCCAGACTATATTTTTTCTTTCTAAATATTTTATGCATGAAATAGAATGCATTGTCCAATGAATCGGCTGCAGCCCACTTTATTTTATATTTGAAGTCGGTGGGGTGGAATTTATTTGGGTATACAAAGTTAAAAAGA
Source organism: Bacillota bacterium (assembly GCA_013314855.1). NCBI lineage: Bacteria > Bacillati > Bacillota > Bacillota bacterium. Next base: position 935 of record JABUEW010000013.1, read on the forward strand.
GAATAAATAGACCAATTGAAATATGATAATACATTGTATATCCCATGTTTTAGCAGCCTGTCTTTCCAATTAAGAGTAGGTATGTCCTCAATCCGTCTTATTCCTTCCTTTCTCACCATATCTTGTACAGCTTCAATTATTGCGTTATCGTCATGCCATATACCATGCTTGCTCCACATCCATTCTTTTAGTTTTCTTGTTCTGAATTCCTCCGGGTAGGCATTTTTTAAAACAGCTAAAACATCATGATTAAAAACCCTTTGAACCATACCAAATAGTTTGTATTTAATCAAAATGGATTTTAACTGTTTCAAATTGTAGTTGGGCAAGTTGGTAACTTCAAGCCCGGCAAGATTTTCAAAACAATAACGGGTAAGGACGCGACACTTCACTTTTATACCTTTTACCTGTTCTTTTTCTTTTGTCCAAAAATCCTTTGGGAAGCTTTCTCCTTCTTCGAGAACTTCCTTATACTGCACTAATGCTTCAAGCTCTGTCGTGTTTAATTTAAATATATTTACCATGTCAACAACCCCATGCAAATTTGTAAAATTTATAATATGATTTGTCAGATTTGTTATTTTATTATACTATTATCTACATATAAATTCTATCTATGAGTAAATTTTTTTTCTACGTAAAATGAAAATAAATTTTTTACTGCTTTTTTAGCAAAATTAAACAAAGTTTTACCAATGCGCATAAAACAAGAAATCTATCGTTAATTTGGTTTTACAAGTATTGGCTTAAGTTAGCCACATATGGTATTATAATAATATAAAATTTACCGCTGAACAATCATCTGTAACAACAGGTAGGTAGAAGGATGGTGACGATATCATGCAATACTTTGAATGTAGAGGTTACAAATTGCCATTAGGTAGCAAAACTTATATTATGGGAATACTTAATGTTACTCCCGATTCTTTTTCTGATGGAGGTAAATATACTACAGTTGAGGCTGCCGTTAAAAAAGCGAGGGAAATGGTAGAAGAAGGGGCAGATATAATTGATATTGGCGGAGAATCTACAAGGCCGGGGTTTAAAGCCGTAGAGGCAGAGGAAGAATTAAAGAGAGTATTGCCTGTTCTAGAATTGCTTGTAAAAGAGCTGGGTGTGCCCATATCGGTTGACACAAGCAAAGCGGTTGTGGCGGAGAAGGCCCTTCAGGTAGGGACCCACATTATTAACGATATATGGGGACTGCAAGGAGATCCTTTAATGGCCGAAATTGCGGCTAAATACAATGCAGGGGTTATAGTAATGCACAATAAGGTTGATAAGGTATACGATGATTTACTGGGGGAAATTAAGCAGTTTTTGAAGAAAAGCATTGATATTGCCTTAAAGTCCGGAATAGGACGCAATAGTATTATCATTGACCCCGGTATAGGATTTGGGAAGACTTTTCAACACAACCTAGAGGTTATGAAGAGGCTTGGTGAGTTAAAGGATTTAGGGTTTCCGGTACTCCTTGGAGCATCCAGGAAGTCCTTTATAGGCCAAATACTCAATTTACCTGTTAATGAAAGAGTAGAAGGTACTGCTGCCGCTACTGCTCTTGGGATTGCCGGAGGAGTCGATATTGTACGGGTACATGACGTGAAGGAGATGGCAAGGGTTGCTAGAGTAGCTGATGCCATAGTTAGAGGTGAGGAGTGGGAGATTAGAGGTGAGAAGTGAGAGGTGAGAGGTTAGAAGTGGGAGGTTGGAGGTAAAGAGTAAGAGGTGAGGAGTGAGAGGCGGGAAGTGAGAATGGATAAGATAATTATTAAAAATATGAAAATCTATGGGTATCATGGAGTTTTGCCGCGGGAGCAGAAGGAAGGCCAGCTTTTCTGTATTGATGTAGAGATGTATACAGATTTGGGAAAAGCGGGAGATTCAGATAGTCTTGAGGATACGGTAGATTACTCTGAAGTTTATAATTTGGTTAGAGATATTGTGCAAAGTAATAAGTTCCAACTTATAGAGAAATTGGCTAAAACTATAGGTAAAGCCATATTGCAAAAATACAATAGGGTAGATAGTGTTAAAATATGTGCAAGAAAGCCTGAGGCACCCATAGAAGGAGAATTTGGTTGGGTAGGTGTAGAGGTACACTTACACAGGGAAAGGGTTTAAGATGCCGAAATACCAAAATAGTATAGTAAGATTTACAAGAAACAGGGATGAAGAATAAAATTTGCACAAAATTGAAACGGGGAGGGAAAAATGGATTCCAAAGCTCATATTGAATTAGCTAAAGCTTATATTGGATTGGGTTCGAATATGGGAAATCGTTATGAAAATCTTATGAAGGCAGTTAAAGCCGTTTCAGCTTTAAATAATACCAGGCTAATTAAATCTTCCGGAATATATGAAACTGAACCTGTAGGATATTTGTTACAGGAAAAGTTTTTGAATATGGTTATTTTGATTGAAACCGGCTTAAGCCCCCTGGAACTTTTGAAAAAACTACAGGAAATAGAGGGTATGCTTAAAAGAAAAAGAATAATACATTGGGGGCCGAGAACTATTGACCTGGATATTTTGCTTTATGATAAAATAACTCTTAACCTTCCGGAATTGAAAATACCTCATCCTGAATTGTTGAAACGTGCGTTTGTATTAATACCCTTAAAAGATATAGAACCGGATATGGAAATATACGGAATAAATATTGACAGATATATAGATGCATGTAATGATAAAGATGGAGTAAGGCCTTATTATTCCTGTTAATAAGATGAAAAGCGTGATAAGCGTCGCATTGCGTTGTCAGACTTCGGGCGCAAAAATCCTCACATATACCCACATATGCTATTAAGGGACCCGTGAGGAGACCCGTGAAACCCTGCTACCAAAAAGGGGGGTGACAGGATGCGAAGCATCCGTCATGCAGGGGGGAATGCCCCCCTATGAGTGACCAAGGCTTCCTAGCACTGCTCGCTTCTGACGCTTTTCATTGATATTTGTGACTGGAGGTCATGAATGTTAATAAGATGAAAGGGGGGATTTTGTGGCGGAGGTTTATTATTATATACCGGCGGATAAAGCTGAATACGTGGTAGAGTGCGGTTTGAAGCTGTCAAGATGGTATGACAAGGAAGTGCTTATTAATGGAGTTAAAAAGAAGTGTATAGCTGCCCTTTTAAATCCAAAAGACGATATAGAAAAATTTAATAATAATAATTTAAAGTGTATCAAACTGGAAGTGCCTTCTAATTATTGCTATGTAGCAGATAAATATCTGTATGACACAGGCATTAATATACCGGAGGTTATGGACCTTTACACTGCCTCAATAGTACCTATTGAAAAATATTTGTTTGGCTTTCATAGATTGCCTGAATGTCTTGTTACCACTACCGTCATTGCAGGACAGGTAAGGATAATGAACAAAATTAAAGATTCTCCTGTGTTGATTAACAGTTCTGAAGAACTTTATATAGACAATCTTATTGAAATGAATAAAGAAAGATATATTGATTTTGAAGACACCGTTCTTTATTATTTCTATTCTAAGCTTGCAGAATTTCAAAAAATTGATAAAATTGAAGACAGGGAGAAAAAAATAGCAATATTTATAGATAAAGTACAGGGAAGGGCTATTACAATTAAAATACCAGAAATGATAAGGGGTATAAGTTTATGAAGGGAAATAAGGAGTAGGGTATGGATGTTCCGGATATACTTAACGAGTATGAAATAAGGCATAATTTGAATACCCGGATTCTGGGTAGAGAAGTTTATTATTTAAAGAGCGTAGATTCTACAAACAACTATGCAAAACAAATTGCTTCCGGAGGTTGTCAAGACGGAACGGTGGTTGTTGCAGATATGCAGACGGCAGGGAAGGGTAGGTTAGGGAAATCGTGGGATTCTCCTGATAAAAAAGGCATATGGATGTCAATAGTTTTAAAGCCTTTAATTGAGCCGTCCAAGGTACAGATTATTACACTAGCAGCTTCTGTGGCGGTTGTATCGGGTATAATGCATACTGTCGGAGTGCGTGGAGGGATAAAGTGGCCTAATGATATAATCCTGGAAGGGAAAAAAGTTTGCGGAATATTGACAGAAATGAATTCTGAGCAGGATAAAGTAAACTATGTTATAGTTGGGATAGGGGTTAATGTAAATCAGGATGTTGGGGATTTTCAAGAAGGTTTAAGGGGAAAGGCAATATCCTTGAAAAGTTACAGGGAAATTGCCGGAATGCCTGATACACAGTTGAAAAGAAGAGATATAATAAAAGGCATATTGGTTGAGATGGAAAAAGTATATAATCTTATTAAGAAAGGAGAAACAAGGGAGATTATAAACAAATGGAGGGAATTTTCCATAGTGCTGGGAAAGGAAATCAGGGTAATTTCCGGTAATAATGAATACACAGGCAGGGTGGAAGATATTACTGATGACGGAAAATTAGTTATTAAGGCTGCCGACGGAGCTATACACAAATTAGTGTCCGGAGAAGTCTCAATTAGAGGTCTGGACGAATATTCAATGCAATAATAATAAAAAATTTCAACAAGACAGGAGTAAAAATAATGATAGTGGATTTTCATGTACATTGTTTCCCGGATGACCTGGCGAAAAGAGCAATTCCTAAACTGGAAGAAAGGGCCGGAATTGCTGCCAGCTATGATGGTACCTTGAGTGGACTAAAATGTTCAATGAGTGAAGCACGCATAGATTGCGCGGTAATCCAATCTATTGCAACTAAACCCGCTCAGACTAAAGCAATTAATGACTGGTCGGCAGCTATACAGAATAATGCTGTACAAAATGGAGAAGCGCAAAATGTAGAAATGCAAAACGCAAGGATTGTTGCGTTTGGAAGCATTCATCCTGACTACAGCGACTGGAAGGACGAACTTAAAAGAATAAAAGATTTAGGGTTAAGAGGTTTAAAGTACCACCCGGATTACCAGGAGTTTTTTGTTGATGAAAAAAGAATGCTCCCTATATATGAGGAGATATTCAAATTGGACCTTATTTTGCTATTTCATGCAGGGCTTGACATAGGCCTTCCAGAACCATACCATTGTACTCCGAAGAGATTATTGAATGTTTTAAGAGCTTGCCCCGGAGGTAAAATAATTGCAGCCCATATGGGTGGTTTCAAATGCTGGGATGATGTTGAAAAATATCTTATGGGAGAAGATATATATTTTGACACTTCGTATGGTATTGGGTGGATGAATGATATTCAGGCGAAAAAAATAATTGCCAACCATGGTTATGAAAAGATACTATTTGCAACTGATGCGCCGTGGGCCCTTCAAAAAGAGGAAGTTGACAGGTTTAGAAAATTAGGCCTTGAGGATAATATCAGGGATGCTATTCTGGGTGGAAATGCTTGCAGACTACTGGGTCATTCAGTGAATCATTAGGAATTCAGTGAGTCGTTTGGATAACAACTTAAAAGAAGAAATAAAAGAAGAAAGGGTGAAATTAATGACAAAAAAACAGGAGTACGGCCAAATACCTGCAAAAAAAAGAAGCGATTACGATAACAATAATAATGAAAATTATAATCAAAGACAAAATCGAGAGCAAAATCAGCGCAAAGGAAATAATTATAATATTTATAGTAAGAATAAGGGGAGAAGTCGGTCTCTTGCAGACTGTGCCAATTCAAAGCATGAAAAAAAGTCAAAAGCTGATGAAACTATAAATGATATAAAAGAGGATATTATCAGAATCGAAAAAGAAATAAGGCTTGAAATTAATGAGATAAGAAGTTTAAAATTAGGACTATAGAAAAGCTGTACAAATAAATGAGTCTGTCACGGAGGGAACTTAGATATGCTGTTTGTTATGGATATAGGTAATACGAATATTGTTATGGGAGTATATGGTAAGGAAGGCCTGTTATTTCATTGGAGATTGGGTACGAACAGGGAAAAAACTTCCGACGAGTATGGTATATTGATTTTAGAACTTCTAAATTATGAAAAAATTGATGTTTATAAAATTAAGGCTGCTGTTGTAGCATCTGTGGTACCTCCTATTAATAATACTATTGAAAATGCAATTTTAAGATATTTAAAAGTAGAACCTTTATTTGTAGGCCCGGGTATAAAAACAGGGATTAATATAAAACTGGATGACCCCCGTGAATTAGGAGCAGATAGAATAGTGAATGCTGTTGCCGCCTATGAAATATATGGGGGACCTGTTATCATTGTAGATTTTGGGACAGCTACTACTTTTTGCGTTGTAACATCAAAGGGCGAATATTTGGGCGGTGCTATATGCCCTGGGATTAAGATTTCTGCTGAAGCTTTATTCCATAGGACTTCTAAATTACCTAAAATTGATATAGTAAAGACACAGAGTATTATAGGTAAGAATACGGTTGCTGCAATGCAGTCGGGGATTTTTTACGGCTATGTGGGGCAAGTGGATTATATTGTAAAGCGAATGAAAGATGAAATTAAGGAACCCGGTGTAAAGGTTATAGCAACAGGAGGCCTGGCCGGCCTTATAGCTACAGAATCCGAGACAATAAATCAGGTAAATGGGTTGCTTACTCTTGAAGGCTTAAGGATAATTTACGAAAAGAATAGATAGAGGTGGAATTTGAACAAAAACAATTTACGTCTTAACGCACCTATATATAAAGCAGTAAAAAACTATGCAGGAGAAAATATTATACCTTTTCATATGCCTGGACATAAAATGGGAAAGGGTTTTCCTGATGAGTTTATAAAGAACCTTGCCAAGTTCGATATAACTGAGCTACCCAACACAGATAACCTGCATTTCCCGGAGGGGGTAATAAAGGAGGCGCAAATTTTAGCTGCAAAGGCTTTTGAAGCAGAAAAAACCTTTTTTTTAGTAAACGGTTCTTCTTGCGGAATACATGCTTCAATAATGTCTGTTTGCAGGCCGGGAGACAGAATACTTGTAACAAGGGATTGCCACCGGTCGGTTATAGGGGGTATGATGCTTGCAGGGGCAGATCCTGTATACATTAATACAGAATTTGACAATTTTTTTGGAATACCTACTATATTGGACCCGGAGAAATTAGAAAAAGCGTTGGAAGATGACCCCGATGTGGCGGCAGTCCTGGTAACTAGGCCAAATTACTACGGCATTTGCTCTGATATAAGGCAAATAGCAGAGATAACCCATTCATATGGAAAAATCCTTATTGTAGATGAAGCTCACGGCGCCCATCTTAAGTTTAACAAGACTCTTCCTCCAAGTGCTGTTCAAGCAGGGGCGGATATTTGTATACAAAGTGCCCATAAAACCCTGCCTGCCCTTACACAAGGTGCATATCTTCATGTAAAATCCAGTATGGTGGATATTGAAAGGCTCGAATTTAACTTAAGATTACTCCAGACTACAAGTCCCTCATATATTATTATGGCGTCTTTAGATATTGCCAGGGAGATTATGGAATGTTTTGGAGAACAACTATTGGAAGAAGTGATAAAAAATTCAGAATGGTTAAGGCATTCTGCTAATAATTTGGGTAGTTTTGTACCTCTTGCAGAGAATCATATTGGTCATGGTAATAAAGTCCGGAATAATAATGTTTGCGGAATGAAGAACAGGGTAAAAGAAAATGAAGAAAAGATAATTGGGAAAAAATTTCTGGATAAAACAAGGTTGGTATTAAATTCGAGAAATTTAGAAATGGCAGGTTATACAGTATCACATATACTTAGGAAAAAATTCCGAATACAGGTTGAGATGGCCGACATATTTAATATTGTGTGTATATCTACTATATCTGACAGAAGAGAAGATTTTGAGACACTATACCGCGCTTTGAGTGAATTGCCTTCAGTCTTAAAAGGATTAAAAGATTTTAAAAATTTTATAGATTTCAAAAACTTTGAAGATTTTAAAGGACTTCCCATACCTAAACAGGGGATTCGGCTTTGTGATATTGGTAAAACCCGAGGAAGAACTGCAGTACTCAAAGATTCAATAGGAAAGGCAAGTAGAGATTTTATTGTGCCGTATCCTCCTGGAGTGCCGGTTATTTGTCCTGGAGAGATTATTACGGAAGAAGTTGTTGAATATATTTACAATGTGATTGAATGGGGCGGTACTGTTAATGGTGTAGATAAAAATTTTTTTGTAGATATAATTGAATAATATGGTATAATTTATTTAAGGGGATTTAGTTATGAGAAAGGGAATATTTATTAGTGTGGAGGGTACCGATGGTTCAGGGAAGTCTACACAGATTAACCTTATAAGGGATTACCTGGAAGAGAAGGGATATAATGTAATAGTTACAAGAGAGCCTGGAGGAACGGAAATTAGCGAAAAAATACGTTCAATAATTCTTGACCCGCAAAATACAGGAATGGGAGAAATAACTGAAATGTTGTTGTATGCTTCTTCCAGAGCACAGCTTGTATATGAGGTAATTAAGCCTGCGTTAAAATCGGGGAAAATAGTTATATGTGACAGGTTTATTGATTCAAGTTTTGCCTACCAGGGATATGGACGAGGGATAAATTTAGATTATATAGCTAAAGTTAATAATATAGCATTACATGGAATAATGCCGGATTTGACCTTTTTCTTTGACCTTTCTCCGGAAGCTGCCCTAAAGAGAAGATTCGCATCTTCAGGACCTGACAGGATTGAACAAGAAAATATAGGATTTCATATGAAGGTTTATGAGGGGTATAAGATTCTTGCCGCATCATACCCTGAGAGGATAAAAACAATAAATGCAGAAAGAGGTAAGGACGAGATATTCAAAGATGTAAAGGAATGGCTTGATAAACTATTATAATATTTCTACAATAAAATATTGTAACAATAAAAATAGTGAAAAAGGGGAGGTTGTCAAATGAAACTTGTATTTGCTATTGTCCATGATGAGGACGGCCCAAAAGTTATGGATGAATTGAACAGGAATGGTTTTAGTGTTACCAAGCTTTGTTCATCAGGAGGTTTTTTAAGGGCCGGCAACACCACGCTCTTAGTAGGAGTAACTGAAGAAAAGCTGGATAGTGTTATCAAGATAATAAAACAAAAATCAAAGAGCAGGAAACAGGCAATCAATTCAACAATGATACCCAACAATATGGGAGGGATGTTTATGCCTTACCCCGTTGAAGTTATTGTAGGAGGAGCTACAATTTTTGTCCTTAACGTTGAAAGGTTTGAAAAGGCGTAAGTTACAGCTTGTCGGGGGTGAGTGCCTTGAAAATTCAAGAATCTTTGGGTAATCGGCCAAAGATAATCGGAATTAACCAAAGTGAAGATAGGAAAAGTATGGAAACTAAAGATTTAGGTTTCCAAGGCCAGTTGCACCAAGCGGAATATGGAAATTATAAAGGAAGGTTAGACCAATTGGCCTGCCAAATATTTGAACAGGGTAAAAAAATTGAGAAAAGGATGGATATTAAAGAATTAATAGTCTATAAAAAACTTGTTTCAGAATTCCTAAATGAGTTTCTCGGCAACTCTCATAAGTTTTCAAAACAAAGTATACTTGACAGAAGGGGTAGATACCGGGTTTATTCTATTATTAAAAAGATTAACCGACAGCTTGATAGTTTGGCAGAAGATGTTTTGGACAACCAAAAAGGTAATTTAAAAGTGTTACAGCGACTTGATGATATTAAGGGGCTTATATTGGATTTGTTGATGTAATAAAAGGGAAAAAACAAATTTATTAGGAGAAAGCCAATTTTTATGAATTTCAACAGCATTATAGATTTTAGTAGTATTACGGGACAAAAGGAAATTGTTGGCAGACTTAAAAGCTCAATAAAACAAAATGAAGTTAGACATGCATATATATTCAGCGGTCCTAAAGGTATAGGCAAAAAGACTGTTGCAAAGGCTTTTGCTTATATGCTTTTGTGTAGCCGCCCAGGAGAGGACGGAGGTTGTGGGAAGTGCTTATCCTGTAGATTATTTACAGGAAATACCAACCCTGATTTTTATATAATAGAGAGTAGAGGTACAAGTATAGCGGTTGATGATATCCGGAATATGCAAAATGACATTGCTGTAAAACCCTTATATTCAAACAGGAAGGTATATTTAATTGTTGATGGAGAGAAAATGACAGTACAGGCCCAAAACTGCCTGCTTAAAACATTGGAAGAACCTCCGGCGTATGGGGTTATTATTCTCACTACTTCAAATTATAATGCATTGTTGGACACGGTTTGTTCCAGGTGTACAAAGTACGCTTTTGTAAAAAATACAAATGAAGAAGTACGGCAAGTGCTCGAGTCTAAAATTTGTAAAAGTGGAGATGAGCTGGATTTTATAATACAATATGCTGACGGGATTATTGGTACAGCATTGGATCTCGCCTTATCAGACGAATTTATACCTTTGAGGGAAAAAACTGTTGATATCCTTTTAAGGTTGGCTACCGAAGGCCAGGAAAAATTCTTTGAGATATGCGGGTTTTATATGGAGAATAAAGACAGTATAGATAAGGTGTTGGATATAATGCTTTTGACTTATAGGGATTTAGTTGTATCTTTAGCAGGTGGAAAAGAAAACATGTTGATTAATTCAGATAAAAAAAATAAAATTATAAGTATGGCCGAAAAGTTTACTTTGGAGAAACTGCTTAAAAACATTGAAATAGTTGAATTTACGCGTCGTAGTATAAAGCAGAATGCCAATTTTCAACTGGCTATTGAAACAATGATTATTAGGCTTCAGGAGGATTAGATATACGTGGTAAAAGTTGTTGGAGTAAGATTTAAAAAAGCAGGAAAGATATACTATTTTGATCCGGATAACATGGATATTGATGAAGGTACCTGCGTAATAGTTGAGACTGCAAGAGGAATTGAAATGGGAAAGGTGGTACTGCCGAACAGGGAAGTAAATGAGGAAGAAATTGTGGCACCTTTAAAGAAGGTTATAAGAATAGCCACAGAAGAAGATGTTAAACATCATGAAGAAAATGTGGAAAAGGAAAAAGAGGCATTTGATATATGCCTCAAGAAAATTAAAGAGCATAACCTTGAAATGAAACTTATAGATGTAGAATATACGTTTGATAATAATAAGATACTATTCTATTTTACTGCTGACGGTAGAATTGACTTTAGGGAACTGGTAAAGGATTTGGCGGCAATTTTCAGGACCAGGATAGAATTAAGGCAGATAGGAGTAAGAGATGAAACCAAGATGATGGGAGGCGTTGGTATATGTGGACGGGTACTGTGCTGTAAAGGTTTTTTATGTGAATTCCAACCTGTATCAATAAAAATGGCTAAAGAACAGGGGCTATCCTTAAATCCTGCAAAAATATCGGGTTGTTGCGGAAGACTCATGTGTTGTTTAAAATATGAGCATGAAGCTTATGAGGAAGTTTTGAAGAAAATGCCTAAAGTTGGTGCCGTAGTAAGTACACCCGAAGGCCAGGGGGTGGTCATGGAAACAAATATCCTCAAAGAGACAGTAAAGGTCAAACTGGATAATGAAAATGAACCTGACCTTAAAATATTTAATGTAGATAAAATTAAAGTAATAAAGGATGTTGCCGGTCAGCAGGAAGATTTGGATATAGACTTGGAAGCATTAAAAGAGTTGGAGGATTAAAATATGTTGCAACACTCCCTTGTATATATTATAATTAGTTCGGTAAATTTATTAATTTAATATGTAAAATTATTAAATTTACCCTGTTTTTATATAAAATTAGGGGGTGTTTTTTGAGTGTCATATTATATTACAGACGAGTGTATAAGCTGTGGAGCCTGTGAATCGGAATGCCCTGTATCATGCATTTCGGAAGGTGATGGAAAGTATGTTATTGATGAAGATGCTTGCATAGAATGTGGTTCATGTGCAGATGTTTGTCCTGTTGATGCTCCTCAACAGAGATAAAAATAAGTATTGAATGTAATATTTGAAATCAAGCGGGGTCGGAAATGATATACACCTTGCTTGATTTTTTTACGGAATGGGGAGTTAATATGTCTGTAGACTTAAAAGAAAATGAAACCATAGATGATTTGCAATATAAAGGCCTTATGTTGATACAAAAAAAAGAGGGATTCCGTTTTGGTATGGATGCGGTATTACTGGCGAATTTTGCCGATGTTAAAAAGGGTGATATTGTATTGGATATTGGAGCGGGTACGGGAATAATAAGTATACTGATTGCAGGAAAAACAGAGGCTAAAACCATATTTGGACTGGAAATTCAAAAAGAAATGGCAGAAATGGCAGAAAGAAGTGTCGTATTAAATAATCTCCAAGATAGGGTAAAAATAATTCAGGGTGATATCAAAAATGGCCTGGAATATTTTGGTCCTTCCGGATTCAACGTGATTGTCACCAATCCCCCGTATATGGCACGCGGTGATGGACTGACAAATCCTGCAGATTCAAAGGCTATATCAAGGCATGAAATAACCTGCACCCTTGAAGATATAATTTCAGTGAGTAGCAAACTTCTTGTTCCCGGAGGACAACTAGCCATGGTCCATAGGACCGAGAGATTGGTGGATGTTCTTTTTTTAATGAGGACATACTCTATTGAACCAAAATACATAAGATTTATACACCCATCGGTTTACAAAAAAGCAAATATTTTTTTAGTTAAAGGGACAAGAGGAGGAAATCCCCAGTTAAAAATGATAGAACCTTTATATATATATGATTCCCCTGGAGTGTATTCTGAAGAGATTAATAAAATATATGGACGTAAGTGAGAAAATACAAAGACGTAAGTAAGAGGTGAAAAAACTTTGGAGAAATGCTGCCCGGATAAAAAGGATTTGGATAAAAAAGGGACACTATATCTTGTAGCAACGCCTATAGGGAATTTGGAAGATATAACTTTAAGAGCATTGAGAGTTCTTAAGGAAGTGGACTTGATTGCTGCAGAAGATACAAGACAGACATTGAAGTTGCTTAATCATTATGAAATAAAAAAACCAATAACAAGTTATTATGAGTATAATAAGGCCGATAAAGGAATCTTTATTATAAATGAGCTTCTTCAAGGCAAGGATGTAGCTTTGGTATCTGATGCAGGTTCACCTGGCATATCCGATCCCGGGGAGGATCTTGTAAAGCTTGCTGTTGACAATGGGATTAATGTAACCATGGTACCCGGACCTATTGCTGCGATTACAGGCCTGGTATTATCGGGACTTTCTACAGGCAGGTTTATTTTTGAGGGTTTTCTGCCTATTAACAAAAGAGCCCGTAAAGAAAGAATACTATCTTTAAAAAATGAGACAAGGACCATAATATTCTATGAAGCACCCCATAAACTTATATATACACTAAGAGATCTTTATAACTTCCTCGGCGAAAGAAAAATTGTATTAGCAAGAGAGCTGACTAAGAAATTTGAAGAAATTATTAGGTGCAACCTGTCGGAAGCAATAGAAAAATTTGAAACGGAAGTGCCTAAAGGAGAATTTGTCCTGGTATTGGAAGGTGCATCAGAAAAAGACATTCTAACGAAAAAAAGAGAAAAATGGAATGAAATAAGCATTGGAGAACATGTTGATATTTATATAAAGCAGGGTCTGGATAAAAAGGAGGCAATGAGAAAAGTTGCGGAAGACAGGGGCGTAACAAGGAGAGATGTTTATAAAAGTTTAACTAAAGAATTTAACTAAACAAAAAGAAAAAAGCAAACAAAAGATAAAGGGTTAGTGTGTTAACACTAAACCTTTATCTTTACAAAAAACTTGAGGGCAAACTTAACCCTTTAATTCTTTCATACAAACCTGGCAAATGTTTTTGCCTTTGTAAGAAATAACGTCTTTCGCATCGCCGCAGAATATACATGCCGGTTCATACTTTTTAAGTATAATTGTTGCCCCGTCAACGTATATTTCCAGTGCATCCTTTTCTGCGATGTCGAGAGTTCTCCTTAACTCAATTGGAAGTACAACTCTTCCCAATTCGTCAACTTTTCTTACAATACCTGTTGATTTCATAGTTCACTTCCTCCTCTAAAATTACAGTATTCGACAAACTTCTGTAACTTAATAGTACCATATATACCAATAATCGTCAAGAATAAAATTAAAAAAATTCAAAAATTTGTTATAAAATATTTTGGGTGCTGCAAACTATACGGCGTGAAATACTGTAATTAATTATATTACAGGAGATTTAATAATTTTATTACTAATATATTAAAATTTGTTTAAAAATATTTTTCTTCCAAAATACTCAATTTATGGTCATATTATTATAATAGTACAAAATTGCTAATAGCAACGATATGTGACGTAGTAATAAATTATCATAGGATATAAAATTCTCGGGTAATAGATTCATGCAAACTGACATATAAATTATTGTAAAACATGGGGAAGGGTTCTTTATGTTGAATTATATATGGTTTGGAATGATTACATTTGGTTTTATTGTTGGAATAATGAATGGAAGAATAAATGAAGTTACAAATGCAGTAATAGAATCTGCAGGAGATGCTATTAAACTTAGCATTAATTTACTTGGAATTATGTGCCTGTGGTCAGGTTTAATGGAAATAGCTGAAAAAAGCGGACTTGTAAAAAATATTGCTTCAATTGTAAAGCCACTCCTTAAGTTCTTATTTCCCAAAATTCCCAGGAATCATCCTGCTATGGGAGCAATAGTGATGAACCTTGCAGCTAACATATTAGGGCTTGGAAATGCAGCCACACCTCTAGGATTAAAGGCAATGACGGAACTCCAAAAATTGAACCCTTTAAAACAAACGGCATCTAATGAAATTGCCATGTTCTTGGTTTTAAATACTGCGTCTTTACAATTAATACCTACATCAGTAATTGCTATACGTTCTCAGGCAGGCTCCACAAATCCTGTGGAAATAATAAGCACAATTTGGGTAGCTTCTGCTTTTGCTGCAATTGCAGGCATAATATCATTGAAAGTGTTTTCTTATGTCGGAAGAAAGAGATAATTAATAATAAAGGTAATATCAAGAGGTATTATAAAGAAAGAGGTAACATAAGAAGTGAAGATTATTATATTGCTAGCCGATTATGCCATACCAATTACATTTCTGGTTATATTGTGCATAGGACTATATAGGGATGTTAAGGTTTTTGATATCTTTATTGAAGGTGCAAAGGAAGGAATTGCAACTATGTTGAGGATAATTCCTTCATTGGTAGGCCTTTTTACAGCTGTTGGAGTATTTAGGGCATCCGGAGCTATGGAGCTTATAGTTTACATTGCAAAGCCAATAACATCCCTTTTTAATATACCGCCGGAGGTATTACCTTTAATATTATTAAGGCCCATATCAGGAAGTGCTTCCCTTGCATTGGTGTCGGATATTATAAATGTTTATGGGCCTGATTCTTTTATAGGAAGGCTTGTATCTACCATAATGGGATCTACCGAGACTATATTTTATACGTTGACAATTTACTGTGGATCTGTTGGAATCAAGAATATCAGATATACACTTGCAGCGGCATTAATCGCTGATATAGCAGGAGTTCTTACATCAGTATGGATATGTACATTGATTTTTCATAATTCTACTTGAACTCTTTGCTTACAAAATAATACCTAACAGCTTGCATAATCTGTAACAAGACTTGTCCCTGTTTTTCAACAGGTTACGGCTTGCTATCTTGTTAAGGCCAAGCTGGGCCCTGGGATCAGATAAACACATTGCGAACATCCATTTTATAATGGATTGATGGAAGTTGGGAAAATTTAATTGTAAGCAGGTTTCAAAGGAATAGTCTAAGAAAAACTTAAGTCTTTCCTCGCATTGCTTGAGATTACTATAATTATGGGTAAAATTAAAATTTTCTGTCCCTATATCTTCAAGTATTTTCCGATGGTAATATAAGCAATCCCTTAACAGGATATTAAGCCCGCATATCCATGGGAAATATACCGAATCAATATCTTTGACCGTATTTATGTCAAGAGAGGGGTCAAAGGCAGAAGAAAATAATGCAAGGATGCATAAAATTGAATTTGCCGATGCAGAAAATTCCCATGGTGATATTAGCGGATATTGGTTGATATAATAACCTGCCCAGGTTAACAGGTAATTATCCCGGGTTTTTTCATCGGAGACAAATTTATATATATTAAGATCTGAATATAAATAAATATATTTTTTCACATGTTCCAGAACAATTTTGTAAGACGGAAGTTTAATAAGTTGGTTTCTGCAGGTTTCAACAAAGAGTTTGAGAGTATTTTCCATACTTTTATACTGTAAATATTTGCAGTAGTTATTGATTTCCTTGTCGGGATTTACTGCATCAAGCATTGAAAGATACAATTGACGTAATGCGGCTTCATCTTTTATCCTGCCTTGAATACATAATCTCTCCAAATAGTTTGCCAGCATGCAGAAGGATGAAATAAAGCTTACGGCGATTTTGATATTTGCTTTCGGATAGAGTGGGTATAAATAGTATATGAAACTATTGCGTATATTAAAGCAGACTGATAAAAGATAGGACAAATCTTCTTCATTCATGGATTCCTTCAATATGTCCCGCCAGTACCTTTTTTGCTTTTTTGCTTCAGGAAGAACTTTAAAAACATAATTTAATAATAGATAGAAAGCATAAAAAGAATTAGTAGTAATTTTGATCATCCCCTTTAGATCTTCTTACAATTCTAAAAAATATTACCATTATATGTTATAATAATCAATATATTTCCAGACAGTAGGAAATATGTCTTTCTAGGAAGATGTTAATTTGAATATTTTCCTTGAAAAATTTCTTTTCCGAAGGTATAGTAATTAATAAGTAATACTAAGAGGAGGCTTTATTGTATGGAAAAAAAGACATATTATATTACTACGCCAATATACTATCCCAGCGACAGGCTTCATATAGGACACTCCTATACAACAGTGGCTGCAGATACTATTGCGAGGTATAAAAGATTGAAAGGTTATGATGTAATGTTTCTTACCGGCACTGATGAACATGGACAAAAAATACAAAGAAAGGCCGAGGAAAAAGGAGTTTCACCAAAAGAATATGTTGATAATATAGTGGCAGGAATTAAAGAGTTATGGAAAGTAATGAAGATAACCAATGACCGTTTTATCCGGACTACGGATAAGTACCATGAAGAAGCTGTACAAAAAATATTTAAAAAGCTTTATGACCAGGGAGATATTTATAAAAGCGAGTACGAAGGCTGGTATTGTACTCCCTGCGAATCATTTTGGACTGAAACCCAGTTAGTAGACGGGAAATGCCCTGATTGTAGAAGAGAAGTAGAACTTACAAAAGAGGAAAGCTATTTCTTTAGATTATCAAAGTATCAAGACAGGTTAATAAAACATATTGAGGAAAATCCTGAGTTTATACAGCCTGTTTCAAGGCAGAATGAAATGCTCAACAACTTTTTGCGGCCGGGCCTTGAAGACCTTTGTGTTTCCAGGACTACTTTTAATTGGGGTATTCCTGTAACATTTGATGAAAAGCATATAATATATGTATGGATTGATGCCCTTTCAAATTATATAACTGCTCTTGGCTACATGTCGGAAGACGATTCAGACTACAGGAAATACTGGCCTGCGGATGTGCACTTGGTAGGCAAGGAAATAGTACGTTTTCATACAATAATATGGCCAGCGATGTTAATGGCCCTGGGAGAACCCTTGCCCAAGCAGGTTTTCGGCCATGGATGGCTACTTCTTGAGGGAGGCAAAATGTCAAAATCCAAAGGCAATGTAGTGGATCCTGTAATCTTGGTGAAAAAATACGGAATTGATGCAGTAAGATATTTTCTATTGAGGGAAGTGCCTTTCGGCTCAGATGGAGTGTTTTCCAATGAGGCGTTAATTAACAGGATAAATTCGGATTTGGCTAATGACCTGGGCAACCTGGTGAGCAGGACTGTAGCCATGATAGATAAATATTTCGCTGGGACTATCTCCACAGAAAGGACAGTAGGAGAATTTGATGAAGATTTGAAAGCTGTTTTATTTGAAACTCCCGGAAGAGTTGAAGAGCTATTGGATAAATTGCAGTTTAGTTCTGCCCTTGCTGAAATATGGAAGGCTATATCCAGGACAAACAAATATATTGATGAAACCATGCCCTGGACTCTGGCAAAAGATGATTCAAAAAGAGGAAGATTGGCGGCAGTTTTATATAACCTGGCGGAAAGCATAAGGATTATTTCGATATTAATTCAGCCTTTTATGCCAGAAACGCCTAAAAAGATATGGAACCAGCTTGGCCTGGAAGAAAACTCTCCTTTAATTTCATGGGAGAGCGCAGGCAGGTGGGGCATGTATCCTGAAGATGCAAGGGTTAAGAAAGGCGAATTAATATTCCCTAGAATTGACATTAAAAAGGAATTGGAAGAACTGGAGAATATTGCTTCGGGAAAATTTGAAAATGCGCCCTGAAACCGTGAACCGATGCATTGCCTAACGAATAAAAATAATGTATAATATATATATGATTTCTTAACTTTAGGAGAAAAAATGCTTTTTGATACACATGCGCACTATGATGATGAAAGATTTGATAAAGACAGGTATGAAGTTATAGAAAAGGTACATCAAGAGGGTGTATCATACATCATAAATGCATCTTCCGATGTGAAATCGGTAAGGGTGAGCGTGGAATTGGCCCAAAAATACCCATATGTATATGCTGCTATAGGTATACATCCCCATAATGCAGAAGAAGTATGCAGTAACATAATACCTTCTCTGTATGAGTGGGCAGCTTGTGATAAGGTTGTGGCAATAGGAGAAATCGGTTTGGACTATTATTATGATTTTACACCAAGGGAAGTTCAAATAAGATGTTTTGCAGAACAGATTAGTGTGGCAAAAGAGCTCTCTTTGCCGATAATAGTCCATAATAGGGATTCTCATGAAGATATATTGAGAATAATAAAGGGAGAAAATGCAAAGGAAGTGGGCGGAGTATTCCATTGTTTTTCAGGTAGCGTTGAAATGGCACGGGAAGTATTAAATAATAATTTTTATATTTCTGTTGGCGGACCGGTTACTTTTAAAAATGCAAGGAGAGTGTTAGAGGTACTTAAATATGTTCCTGATGACAGGCTCCTGGTTGAGACTGATTGCCCTTATTTAACTCCTGAGCCTTATAGGGGGAAAAGAAATGATTCCGGTTATTTAAAATATATTGTTGAAAAAGTTGCCGAAATCAAAGGCATGACTTTTGAAGAAACAGCTGAAATAACAATGGGGAATGCAAGGAGATTATTCGGGGTAGGCCCCCCGGAGGTGAATAAATGAAAAAATTTGTATTAATTATGTTTTTCTCTCTGGTTATTGTGGTGTTTGTTGGGTTCAACTACTTATTATGGGAGAGAGAAAACAGGGAGAAGGATATCAAAAATCTTCAGGATATAAATGCCAGTAATTCAATAACTATTAATGCCCTTAACAGGCAATTGGAAAACATGGAAAACACTCTGAAATTGAGAAACGATAATATTAATAAACTGGATGAAGAAAATTCCCTTTTAAAGAAAGATTTGGAGCAACTAAACCAAGATTATCTCAAGGCTAATAAGACAATTACACATAAAAATGAAGTTATAAACTATCTTTACAAAAACGTCCAACCCGGTCTTGTTGAAACTCCTATAAAAAAATGGGCGGAATATATTAATGCCGGTGATTACGAGTCGGCATACCGTACCTGGTATATAGGGAAAGAAGATGAAAAGGAAAGTCTTACTGATTTTACGAACAAGTACAAGGATAAAATTAAAAGCGTAAAAATTAAGTCAATTGATCTTTATACCCAGGGTATTGAAAAACAACCGGAAGGAGACATATTGCAGGAAGGAGATATATTTTTCGTTGTTGAATTGGATGTAAAGTTGGCCGAAGGTGACGGTAAAAGCAATATGCTGTTTGTAGAAGGGGTTAATAAGAAAATATTTGCATTGCAGTATAACACTAAAGAAAAAAAATGGCACATATCAAGTATTATGGAAGTTAAGTAGAGATTAAAAAGAGGCAGATTTCACAAACAATCTGCCTTTAATTTTGTTTTGTTAAAGGATGAATGCACCTGAATTTAACATGATTTGATGTCATTTAAGTATTCATTTGAATAAAGAAACAGTTTATGGTATATAATTTATATAAACTGGTGTATACTGTAAAAAAATTTGACAAAAAATGATATTTTGAATAGAATAACTACAGCTACAAGAAAGGAGGGCTGTTGAAAATGGAGTATTTTGGTAATGGCAATATAAACAAATACTTTTTTATAAAAGTTGCAATGATTATTTTGTTTACAGTAATTGTTACAATGCTGGGAGGAATGGAAGCATTAACTTTGCCTTTAAGGGAAGTAGTTATTAACGACAATGGAAGCATAATTACCCTTAAAACCAAAAAACTGACTGTTGGGGATGCCTTGGAACAGAATGGTATAAACATAAGATGTGAGGATTATATTTATCCCTCTCCTGAAGAAAAACTACTTACAGAGAAAACAAATACAGTATTTATTAAGAGAGCTATACCCATATGTGTTAATGTAGATGGTGCAAAGTTGGAGATATTAACCCATAATACCACTTTAAGAGAAGTTTTGGAAGAAAATCAGATCGAGGTCAATGAGAGTGACAGGATAGAAGGCGCAGGAATTGACCAACCGGTTTTCCCGGGTATGAATGTAAAAATTGTAAGAATTAAAGAAGACCTTATTATTGAAAAAGAACCTATTTCTTACATAGTTGAAAGAAGACCCAACCAAAGATTGGACCAGGGTGTTGAGAAGACAGTAAGAGAGGGAAAAGAGGGAATACGTGAATTACTCTACAGGGTTGTATATGAAGATGGAGTATTAAAAACCAAAGAATTAGTTAAAGAAACCATAGCCTCTGCACCTGTTAACAAATTAGTTGAATATGGCACTATTGCTAAATACACAACCGCAAGAGGCGAAACTTTCCGTTATAGCAAAGTCCTTGATATGCGTGCAACCGCATATACTTCTTCATACAAGGATACCGGAAAAAATCCCGACCATCCGCATTTTGGAATAACTTATACGGGAATAAAGGCAAAAAGAGGGATTATAGCTGTAGATCCCAAGGTAATTCCATTAGGGTCAAGGGTTTATGTTGAAGGTGTGGGTAAAACTCCGGACTATGGATTTGCATTGGCGGCAGATATTGGCGGCGCCATTAAAGGAAATTTAATTGATTTGTATTTTGAAACACAGGAAGAAGCCGATGGATGGGGCATAAAGAAAGTCAGAGTGTATATATTATCGGAGTAGGTCCTTAAGGTAAGGGGACATTTAACTGAATGAGCATCTGGTTATGAGGAATGAAATGGAAAAGGACATCAGGAGACTTATGGAAAAATATAATATCAGGCCTTCTAAGTCATGGGGCCAGAATTTTCTTGTTAGCAAAGAGGTCAAAGCTAAAATAACCGAGGCTTCCGCTGTGCAAAAGGATGACCTTGTAATTGAAATCGGCGCCGGCCTTGGAGTTTTATCAAAAGAGCTTGCAGCCAAGGCTGGAAGGCTGGTAGCTATAGAGATAGATAAACACTTGGTTTCAGCACTTGAGGGAATTTTAAAGGATTATAAAAATGTAGTAATTATCAATAAAGATGTATTAAAACTTGATATTAAGAATGATATAATTCGCAAGGTATGTGGGACAGCCCACGAAGCAAATGGAATTACTAAAGGGGACGTGTTTATTCCTGCTTGTATTAAAGTAGTGGGAAATCTTCCCTACTATATAACTACTCCTATTATAATGAAACTATTGGAAGAAGAACCTGGAATTGATGAAATTATTTTTATGGTTCAGAAGGAAGTGGCGGACAGGATTCTTGCTAAACCCGGGACAAAGGATTACGGCTCTTTGTCTATAGCAGTACAGTATTATTCACAGCCTGAAATACTATTTGACGTCCCGCCTTTTTGTTTCCTGCCCAGGCCAAAAGTTTATTCATCAGTTATAAGATTAATCATAAATAAAATACCTCCTGTACACGTTGTTGACAAAGATTTGTTTTTTAAAATTGTAAGGGCATCCTTTGGTCAAAGAAGGAAAACTTTGCTAAATGCTTTATTTAATGCAAATATATTTTCTCTTAGTAAAGAAGAAATCAAATCTATACTGAAAAGTCTGGAAATAAATGAAAACATGAGAGGAGAGAACTTATCACTAATTCAATTCGCGCAAATGTCAAATGTAATTTCTCGAAAATTAAATACTTTAAATATTTAATGTTTCTGTCATTATAATGGGTCATACATAGAAAATGCGCCCCCAGTTAAAATGGCGGTTTATTTTTTCTCCCGTATTCATATATATAGTACTAGGAAGTAGAAAACTTAAAGGCTTGGCCAAAGGCTTGGCCTGTGCAAGCCTTAACTGGATATGGGAGGAAGAGCAAGTGGTTAATAGCTTGAGGTTTAATAGTGTAATTCTAATGCTTAATGAAGAAGACAGGGGGTTTGGAAAGGATAAACCCCCTGCAGGGTATGTAAGGCTGGAAGTCAGAGAAGGAAAAGGAAGGCTTTCGGCTATGGTACAGGATTTAAAAGATAGCGATGAATATAATAATTACAAATTATATTTAATAAGGTACCATGAAGGAGAAATATGTCCTGCCTGTATGGGTACAATACCTGTTAAAAATGGAAGAGGAGAAATTACAGGGGAGTTTGATCCTCTTAATGTAGAGGATACAAAATTGCAAATTAATGATTTTAACATAGCAGCAGTTATATTGGAGCGTAAGGATGCGGAAAGAATAGTTATAAAATGTCCCTTGGTTGTGTATAAAGGTAAAAAAATAAAATGGACTGAAGCTTTTAGTAATTATACTCAGAACCTTACGGAGATTTTGAAAACAGAAAGAAAAATAAAAATTGGAGAAGAAATAAAAACCGGAGAAGTAAAAGAGAAGGAACAAGAAAACCTTGAAGGAAAAATTGAAGAAAAAACCGGAGAAAAACCTGAAATGAAGCGAGAAGAAGTAATTGAAACCGAAACCGAAGAAAAAACCAGGCAAGAAACTGAAAGCAAATACTCATATAATGAAAATATACCGGGAGTAGTTTCTGATGCAAATTGCCGGTATTGTACCCGTCAATCCCCGGATATAGAGCTGTTGGTAAATTGCCTTGACAAAGTATTTAAAAGGTGTGACCCCTTCAACACCAAAAGACAGGACTATAAATGGTGGAAAGTCAGCAGCCCGGTTCATTTAAGCAATGTGTTGTACTACTGCAATATTCAGATACCTAAAATATTTAACCCCTTAATAATTATGGCATATTATAAATACAGGTATTTAATTGCAGGAATATACACCAGCAGGAAAAAAGGCAAAGAGTATATTGTATATGGTATACCCGGCACTTATAATGTAGATGAAAGCCCTTTGGGAGATTTGTGCAGATGGATACAGGTTGAGGGGAATACACCCAAATACGGTGCGTTTGGTTATTGGATTGCTTATATTGACCCTGCTACAGGCGAATTTTTAAAGGTGAATCATTAAAATAACAAAAAAAAATAATAAAAATGCATTTTATGAAGAATTATAGTATAATATCTATATAAAAATATCGTTTGTACAGAAATAATAACTAACAAATAAATTAACAAGTATTAATATAGTATGGAGGTTGATTTCAGTGACGGCTAAAAACAGGGTAGTATTAAGGATTGCGGGTATGGATTATGCTATTCGCGGAGCAGAATCCGAAGAATATATGCATAAATTGGGGTTGTATGTAGATAAAAAAATGAGCGAAATTATGAAGAATAACAGCAAATTAAGTACTAATATGGCGGCCGTCCTGACAGCCTTAAATGTTGCTGATGATTATATAAAGGCCCAGGAAAACGGGGCAAAACTTATAAATGAAATAAATAAGCTCAGGGAAGAACTACAGCTTATGAAAGCTGAAAATGAACGCCTAAAAAAAGAAAATTTGGACCTTGTTAATTTGAATAATAACCTGCAGCTTAAGTTAGTTAAAACAGAAACAGAGTTGAGGGAAGTAAGAAATTCTCTTGAGAAATTGACCCGGAATAAATGAAAAAAGGGGGATATATAATAATGGATGTTGAAGTATTTGTCGAAATATGCAGGGAGGGAGCTGTATTACCGGAATATGCAAAACCTGGTGATGCAGGAATGGATGTTTTTGCAGCTGAAGATATTATAATCAAGCCTGGAGAAACAGTAATCGTACCTACAGGAATAAAAATGGCAATACCCGAAGGTTATGAAATACAGGTAAGGCCAAGGAGCGGAATTTCTTTTAGAACTCCTTTGAGAATTGTTAATTCTCCCGGAACAATCGATAGTGGTTACAGGGATGAGCTTGGTATTATTATGAATAATTCTTCCGATATTAACTGCAGTAATAATGAAATTTTTACCCTTGAAAGTGAAGGCAATAAAATGGGTGCTTATAAAATAAAAAAGGGTGACAGGATAGCACAAATAGTGTTACAGAGAGTACCTAAAATAAAGTTTACCGTTGTTGATTCTGTAAAATATATAGGTAGCGATAGGGGCGGAGGTTTTGGTTCTACGGGAATTTGAAAGGCGCAGGACATATTACTGATTTTCTCGTTAAGTTAACTGATAAAATGGGTATAACTACAGAAGCAGTTTGATTTTTACAAGGGTGGGGTAAATGACGGATTTTAAAAAGCTGGAACTTGATGACAGGGATATTTTTCAAAGATACCTTGGAGATTACAGATTCAATACTTATGAGTATTCTTTTTTGACACTTTATATATGGCGGAAAATGCTTAATGTAGAATTCGGTATAATTGACGATGCCTTAATAATTAAAAAGTCCACTAAAAAAACCGGTACTTACTTTATGCAGCCTGTTGGTTATAGAAAAGAAAGTTTGAAGAGCATTGTATTAAAGCTTAATAGCATCAGAAAGAATGACGAAAATTTTAAAAATTTGTTCAGGGACATTGAAATACCATTTTTATATGAGCTTTTAGATATTTTTGAAGGGAAAATATGTTTTTGCGAGGATATCAACAACTTTGATTATATATGTAACAGTGAAGACCTGATTTTATTATCAGGCAAAAAATTCCACCGCAAGAAGAACCAGTACAACCAGTTTATAAATAATTACAAATATGAGATTAAAGATTTTAACGACTCTAAAGTAATAGAAGATTGTATTAAGTTTTCCGGAACATGGTTTCATGAAAGAGGGAATAATGATTGCCTTCTTAGATATGAACTGGAAAGCATAGAAGAAGTTTTGCCAAAATCAGGTCTGTTGGGTATAAAGGGAATGGCTGTCTATGTTGATGGGCATCTTGCAGGTTTTACTGCCGGTGAAAAGGTAAATAGCAATATGGGTGTTATTCATTTTGAAAAGGGAGACCTATCCTATAACGGTATATATTCTTTTATAAATAAAACCTTTGTAGAGAAATATTTCAGCGATGTGAAGTTTGTAAACATGCAGGAAGATATGGGCATAAAAGGTTTGAGAAAAGCCAAGAAGGCATATAATCCTGTAAAATTGGAAAAGAAATTTATTGTGAATTTATTGTAATATTATAATTAATATCTTCAAAGGAAGAAAGGAATCTATATTATGAGAAACTTGCTTGATGGTTCTAATATCCGGCTCACAGCTGTACAAGAAGATGATATGCATGTAATTGAAGATTGGTTTAACAATGTAGAATTCCTTAGATATTATGATATGATACCTGCCATGCCTAAATCTCGCAAACAGGTGGAAAATATGATTAAATACTATGAAGATTCACCGGAAAGATGTATATATGCAATAAGAGAAAAGAAAACGGGAAGGATAATAGGTGTTGCGGGTTTTGACGAAATAATCTGGAGTAATGGTGTGGCAACGGTTTTTGTTGGAATAGGTGATGAGAATTTTACCGGCAAGGGCCTGGGGAAAGAAGCCATGACACTTTTACTGGATTATGGCTTTAACGAGCTTAATTTTTACAGGATCCAATTAAATGTAATTTCCTACAATAAAACTGCTATAGGGTTGTATGAAGACCTTGGCTTCATAAGGGAAGGCACATACAGGCAGTTTATAAACAGGGATGGGAAGAGGTATGATATGTATTTGTATGGATTGCTAAGGGCGGAATGGGAAATCACGTTCTCAAGGCAGGAAAACAAATGATATAATTATGTCGGAGTATATTGATTAAAAATTCCTTTTCGGTTATTATAATAGTAGAGGCATTACATTATTAGTGCCTTATTATAATAAACCGGAAAGGGGTTTTTTATATGCTTGTTAAAAACTGTGCAGGTGGTTTAGTCTTTTGGGAAGACAAGGTATTTCTCCTAAAGGATGAAAGAGGAGAATGGATCTTTCCTAAAGGGGTGATACAAAAAGATGAGCTACCTGCCGAAGCTGCTTTAAGAGTTGCAAAGGAAACGGCGGGAATAACGGCAGAAATTGTTTCAACAGAAGGTCGTGCAAGTTACGAAATCTCTTCAAAAACACATCAAAACCCAATCTACAATAAAATTATCTGGTATGTTATGATTTCTCAAAATAATGAATATCAAGTTAAAAAAGATAAAGGTTACAAAAGCGGCGGTTATTATAGTATAGGTGAAGCTATGGAACTTTTAACACACAATAATAACAAAGCTATCCTTAATTTCTTATCAAAAAAGCTTTCCGAAATGGTTACATTGTGTAATAACAAAATTGACGATATAAATAATAATAATGTACAAACATATAGGAATATAGAATTATGGGGATGCCAGTAGAATATAAAACAGTGCTGAATTACGCTACGGCAGAATATGAAGAAAAAAAGTCCAGGTTTATAGCAAGCATTAAGCCTGTTGCTACCGAAGAGGAAGCAGTTGAATTTATAAACCAGTTAAAAGCAAAATACTGGGATGCTTCTCATAATGTTTATGCCTATTGCATAGGCGGAGATAACATTGTCCGGCGTTTCAGCGATGATGGTGAACCATCGGGAACAGCAGGGCTTCCTGTTCTTGAAGTTATAAAGAGAATGGAACTTCAGGATTTGGTAGTAGTGGTAACAAGATACTTTGGCGGTACTTTGCTTGGAGCTGCAGGACTTGTCAGGGCATATGGGAAAAGTGCCTTATTAGGTATTGAAGCTGCCGGTATAGTAAAAAAGAAATTATGTGAGGAAATCCGTGTGATATTGGAATATCCGGTTTTGGGAAAAGTTCAAAATAGGGTGGCTACTTGCGGGTATAAGATAAAAGATATAAAATATACCCAGGATGTAGAAATGGTTATGCTAGTTCCTATTGATGAAAGAGATAGATTTATTGAATATATAAACGAAGCTACTAACGGCGAAGCATTGGTGGAAATTGGAAAAAAGGAATATATTGTGATGTAAATAATATAGTAAAGATGAGGAGTTGATTATTTATATGCTTTATAAAGCTGACTGGGAGTTAATTGAAAAGAGATATATTGAATACTGGGAAAAGGAGAACCATGACAGGCCATTGATATCGGTCTGTGCACCAAAGGAAGGATACATCCCGAAAGAAATAAAAGCACCTGAGAAACTGGTTGATAGGTGGATGGATATTGAATATTTAATTCAAAATGCCCGGGAGAGGTTTAGTGCGACGTACTTTGGTGGAGAAGCTTTTCCCAATTTTTGCCCTAACCTGGGGCCGGATATTCTAGGCGCCATATTGGGTTGGTGTGATCTGGAATTTGGTGATAACACCAGTTGGGCTGTTCATAAATTACATAATTGGGAACAAATAGAAAAGTTTGAATTTGACCCTATGAACAAGTGGTGGAAAAAAATTGTGGAAATAACCGAAGAGGCTGTCAAAGATTCAAGAGGTGACTATTTTGTGTCATTAACAGACCTGCACAGCGGTGTAGACGCATTAGTATCTCTCAGAGGTCCGGAAAACCTATGCCTTGACCTTATGGATTATCCTGGACGGGTAAAAAAAGCTACCTTTGAAGTTTTCGAAGTTTTCAAGCAGGTTTATAACCGCTTATATAACATTACTTTAAAAAATTTGCCCGGAAGTTCAAACTGGATGGGTGTATGGCATCCGGAGAAATGGTATCCAACGTCCTGTGATTTTATATGCCTTATTTCTAAGGGAATGTTTGACGAATTTGTATTACCGGAGTTACTGGAAGAAATATATTGGCTGGATGCCTCTATTTTTCATCTTGATGGGCCTGGAGCACTTAAACACCTTGATGCACTTCTTGATATACCTGAATTAAAAGGAATACAATGGGTATATGGTGCCGGTCAACCCAGTGCCTCACACTGGATACCTGTATTGAAAAAAATCCAAGATGCGGGAAAACTGGTACATGTATCTATTGAACCCCACGAATTGGATATTCTTATAACAGAATTAAGACCGGAAGGTGTCATGTATACTACCTGGTGCAAAAGTGAACAGGATGCCGAGGATTTGTTGAAAAAGGCAGAAAGGTCTTATAAAAAAAGAATATATTAGAAGTATTAGTTCTGAAAATGATGACAAGGGGAAGGAGTTAAAATGCTCGAAAAGCTTAAAGAAATTGTATTTAAAGCAAACCTTGAACTTGTAAATAAGGGACTTGTAATCTACACATGGGGTAATGCCAGCGGTATATGCAGGGAGAAAGGACTTGTAGTAATAAAACCAAGTGGGGTTGATTATGATAAGCTCAAACCGGAAGACCTTGTTGTACTTGACCTTGAAGGCAATGTTGTTGAAGGAAAGCTTAAACCTTCATCAGATACAGCAACTCATCTTATTCTATATAAAGCATTTCCGGAAATAGGAGGAATTGTGCATACCCATTCCCGCTGGGCAACAATATTCGCCCAGGCGGGATTATCAATACCGCCTCTTGGAACTACTCATGCCGACTACTTTTATGGAGAAATTCCCTGTACCAGAAAGATGACTGTAACAGAAATCAAAGGAGATTACGAAAAAGAAACAGGAAATGTTATTGTTGAGACTTTCAAAAATAAGAATCCTGTTTACATTCCCGGAGTTCTGGTAAATGAACACGGCCCGTTTTGCTGGGGGAGGGATGCCGATGAAGCCGTATACCATGCCGTGGTAATGGAGGAAGTTGCAATGATGGCTTTTAATACGCTGGCGCTAAGGAATTTTGCAGCAGGATTGGCTTCCGAACATGTGAAAACAGACTATAAAATATCAACCCATATGTCAGCCAATGTATCAATAACAATGTCGCCTGCACTCCTTGATAAGCATTTTCTTAGAAAACATGGGAAAAACTCCTACTATGGACAAGGGTAAGGAAGAAAAATGGGATTTTTTGGGTGCATTTTCTTTCCATGACCCATTATATTCCAGAAACGGTGCTCCAGGCCTCTAGAGCCTGTAAATTCACTTCGGGGCAAATCAAACTCGCAAAATAATTTGAATAAAGATCTAATGTGATTATTTTGCTCAAACAGTTGATTTGCTTATCCCTCGTCGGATTAACAGGCTCTACGAGACCTTTCGCAATGTTTCTGTCATTATATGGGTCATATATGGAAAATGCACCCGGATTTTTTATCCTAATTGCAGTTGGGTGTTATTATATGGTATAATAAAGCTTGCGAAAGCTTAAGAGTTTTACCTGGTGATTTCCAACTGGAGGTGTAAAAATGTCCGGACATTCTAAATGGGCTAATATTAAACATAGAAAAGAAAAGAGTGATGCGCAAAAAGGCAAATTATTTACAAAGATTGGAAGAGAATTGGCTGTTGCTGTTAAACAGGGAGGTCCCGATCCTGAAACTAACAGTAAGCTAAAGGATGCCATTGCAAAGGCGAAAGCTGCCAATATGCCCAACGATAATATTATAAGGAGCATAAAAAAGGCAGCAGGAGATATGAATTCGGATAATTACGAAGAGATATCCTATGAAGGTTATGGTCCAGGCGGAGTTGCTATTATAGTACGGACAATGACCGATAACCGCAACAGGACAGCGGGAGATATAAGGCATTATTTTGATAAATTTGGAGGAAACCTCGGTCAAACAGGATGTGTATCCTTTATGTTTGATAAAAAAGGAGTTATATTAATTGAGAGGACAGAAGATATTGATGAAGACACTCTTATGATGGAGGCCATTAATGCTGGAGCTGAAGACTTCGATGCCCAGGATGAGTACTTTGAGATATTAACTGATCCCGCCGATTTTTCTGCTGTAAGGGAAACCCTGGAGAAGCAGGGTTATACATTTATATCTGCAGGAGTAGAAATGGTTTCCAAGACCACAACAAAACTCACAGAGCCAAAGCATATTGAACAGATGAACAAACTCATAGATAATCTGGAAGACTTGGATGATGTACAGAATGTTTATCATAACTGGGAACAGGATTAAAGTGCCAAGCAGCCGGATTAATTTTTAAAGCTTTCCGGCCGCTTGGACCGGGGACTACCAATTTACATAAACAACCTCTATTAAATTAACTTAAAAGGGTTTTACGAAGAATATTCCGAATTAGTCTGACGATGCCCCTTTTAAAAAGTCGCCGGTATTTCATTACTGCCTGTTGATGTTGTAATTGTTCCCGGTATAAGCCTCAAACACTTTCTTTACAATATTTCCACCAATTTTACCAGCATCTCTTGCTGCCAGGTCACCATTATAACCTTGTTTTAAGTTTACACCAACCTGGTTTGCTATTTCATACTTCATGTTTTCAAAATAAGTTTTGCTCTTTGCCATAATGCAACCTCCTTAAAATTTATTCCGCTATTATCATAGCGTATTCTTATGATTTGTAGATTTTTTAAATTTTATTACGGGAATTATTGTCAACTCTTTAATTTTAATTGTGGTCAATAGCAATACTGGTAAACGACAGAAAAGTTATTCTCTTGCTGGTTCAGCTTCTCTAAATAACAGGCTTATGCTGTATAAACCTGCTATTCCTACAAGAGTATAAACGATCCTACTTACAGATGCAGTATTGCCACCAAAAATTGCCGCTACGAGGTCATAACTGAAAAGACCGATAAGTAGCCAATTTAAAGCCCCTATTATTACAAGTATAAGAGCGAGTCTATCTAATGGTGTCCTACGCATATTAACATCTCCTTTACTATTTTTATCTACAGTATTTCCATGATAAGTTTTAAAAATGCATAAAAATTTATGTATAATTGTATAAAAATTAAAATTAACGTAAAAGTTTTAAAAAATTAAAGATTAAAAAACTGCCGCGCCTCTAATTTAATAAAGGCGCGGTTTATTTAAACAACCACCGGACAACCGCGGCAGCCGGTAGTTAGTCTTACACTATATTATTTCACTAGTATATTATGAATAGTTTCATCAAATTGTGAATAGTATTACCGATAATATAATTGGAGGAAATATTATATAAAAATGGAAGTAAATTAAAATGTGAAAATGAGAAATAGTAAAAGTAGGAATTAAAATGAGGGCAATATAGTAACTTACCGATTTTGGAATCATATAATATTATGAGATTGATAGTGAAATTAATAGAATTGCAATACTATCGGAAATCATGGAAAAAATTGCATGGACGGCTTACTGCATACAACAAATTATGAAGACATATACTACACTTGAAGGGAAGTGAAGTTGATGCAGTTTCTCAGCATTGGAGCAAATAATAAGTGTGCTGATGACATATTGGAATTTATAACAAATGAACTTCAACAATTCAAAAATGATAATATGGATTACTCTATAGACAAGGTAAATATAAACGGGACTGAATCAATAATATGTAAAATAAATGATGATAAAGACCAGACACAAGGAAAGAAGTTATCAAGGCAAGCATACAGAGCATTGATGCTAAATGTTTCAAATGCCCTTGCAGATTATATAATGAGGAGTTATGAAGAAAAAATAACAAAGAGGATAGTAAACTCCAATTATTTTTATTTTAGTCAATCCGAGAGAAAAGATATTTTAAAAGCAGCATTTAAGGTCATTAGAAATGAAGATAAAAGTTTTTTGAATACTTTGCTGCAAATACGCAGAAGGAATATTATAGTTAAAAAGCTCATGGATTATTTTGATAGCTCAAACAGCATTATTTTAGACGGATTTGTAAATTTCAGGCTTAAGGATTATATTAAAGACTTGGAAGAGATTGTGGAAAAGGCAGTTGACAATTTCCTTATGGAAAAAGAGTATAAGGAGTTTATAAAGCTCTTAAAGTATTTTGTTGATATCCAGGAGCCCAAATTTTACAATGTTCATATTGTTGTGGACGAGAACAGTCAATACACATTACTGGATGAAAAGAAGCAGGAAATTACAAATGAATGTATAAAGGAATATATGAATGAGATTTCCGGAGGGGAAATAAACCATGATGATTTGCTTGTAAGCTCTCTTATAACATTAGCTCCTAAAAAGGTGACAATTCACAACATTGAGAATTTTAAAAATAAGGAATTATTAGAGACTATAAAAAGTATTTTTCATGGTAATATAACTATATGCAAAGGTTGTGGGCTTTGTAAACTCGATACCGCCATAAAAAAGGAAAATTAATAATTTGGCCGACATAATTAAACATAATTAAAACAAAAAATATCTATATTTTTTTTTATATATATGCTAAAATCATTGTTATAGAAATTGATAATGGTGCATAATTGAAATGTTGATGCACAATTGAAAAAATAATTGGAAAATGAACTGCTTCGGAGGTATTTATTTGAGAATAGTAGGATTTATCGGGCCAAGCGGTACCGGGAAAAGCCATAGGGCATTGTGGGTGGCAAAAAGTAAAGGAATTGAGTACATAATTGATGATGGCCTTCTAATAAAAGGAAATAGAATAATTACAGGTATTTCTGCAAAAAAGGAAAGTACAAAAATTGGTTCTATAAAAAGAGCATTATTTGTTTATGATGAGCATGCAGAGGAAGTAAAAAAGGCAATAGAACTTCATAAACCTGAAGCTTTATTGATACTTGGAACTTCAGACGGAATGGTGGAAAGTATTGCTAAACGTCTTAGCCTACCAGGTATTACTGAAAAGGTATATATCCACGAAATTGCAGAAGATTCGGAAATTAACCGGGCCCTTTCAATAAGGAAGGAGCAGGGTAAACATGTTATTCCGGTCCCTACATTTGAAATAAAAAAAGATTTTTCAGGATATTTCCTTGACCCGTTACAAATATTCAGGAGGAAAGGTAAAGGGCGCCTGCAGCTTGTTGCTGAAAAGTCGGTAGTAAGGCCAACTTTCAGTTATATGGGTAAATATACAATATCTGATTATACAGTATACCAAATAGCAGAGTATGTTGTGTCAGGAATTAAAGGGATAAGCAGGATTTCCAGGTTCAAAGTGGAAAATGGTCAGGAAGGAATTACTATTGATATGGACTTGACCCTTATATATGGCTATCCCATAAAGCCTTTATTGGAAAATGTACAAAAGAAGGTTAGGTACGAAATAGAAAAACTTACCGGACTAAATATCAAGGCACTTAACATTTATGCTAAAAACCTCATCCTTGAGCAAAAGAAGCCGAGCTTTACTTAAGATTACTTAAGATTACTTAAGATTGCAATAGCCCACAAGCTTTTGTATACTCCTTTGTACCGCGTCTTTTGAATTCCCCCATGGTGCGTCGGCATTACGGTAGTCGAATTTTTCAGTAAACCAATTAACTTCCTTTTGTACTCTTTCGAGGTTTTCCAGTTGCAACTTAAGCAGGTTCTCTATAAAAGTAGGAGTTTGCCTGGGATCCAGGTACTTTTTTGTCCCTTCCAAAAGCTGTCGAAAATGCTTAAGGCAAAATCCTTTATTATTGTTGAATAATTTTCGGAATTCTTCCTCTTTACCCCACAAATACATTATCACGTCCAAATATCTCTCCATTGTGTAGTCCATTTTATCACATATCATACACTTATTTTCCAGGACGGCAAGTTCTTCTATAAGTTCATCCACAAAAGCCTCTGTCGGTGTTTTCCTTGATCCAAACCTGCCGAATATGCTTTTGACCATAAAAGTTCCGCCATCTCTTTTAATTGATGCCGGCTTTTTACTATGTTTTTTCTTAAGCTTTTTATTCTGCTCACATAAATGGGTATCTATAATCAACCCAAGGCCAAGCCTGTTTTCCTGTTTATTGTAAAGAAGTTCAAAATGCCTTCTGCAGAAACCTTTTTCATTTGTTTCTATCCTGCAGTCAGGCTCCATAAGGGAAGGACCAAGTACATAATCAATGTAATGGTCTTCTAAATTTTTCTCCAGTATACACATCGGACATTCGCTTTCTTCCTTAAAAGCGTCCATAACAGGTATTGTATAAATTTGCTCTTTCATAACATATTCTACCCTTTCTATAATTTTCTATCCCTTCTGCTGATTCATTTCCCCCCTGTAAAGGCAGGAGAACTTATGATGCTTAAGTCAAATTATAGCAGAAAAGCAGAACATAATCTACCAAGTAAGAATTGTGAAATTGCTTGAAAAAATCCAATTATTTTGGTAAACTTTAGTATAATAACCTCTACGCTATTCATCATTGGAACAGGGGCTGATTTGTTGGAATACCAAGGATATGATATTTATGAGGATGGCAGCAAAACTATTGTTAAGAATATAAAGGATTTTAACCCGGTCCATATATTTGAATGTGGACAGTGTTTTCGTTGGATAAAGGAAGACAACGGCAGTTATACGGGAGTAGTAAGGGATAAGGCGGTTAATGTAAATTATGATGGGAAAAAGCTTATAATAGAAAACTGCTCAGTTAGAGATTTTATAGACTTGTGGTACCATTATTTTGACCTGGGCAGAGATTATTCACTAATAAAAGACATACTTTCCAAAAAAGACAGCATAATGAAGAGAGCTATTGAATTCGGCTACGGTATCAGGCTTCTACGCCAGGATTTGTGGGAAACCTTAATATCTTTTATTATTTCAGCTAATAACAGAATACCAATGATTATGAAAGTTGTTGCATCCTTATCTGAAAATTTTGGTAAAAAGATAATGCTCGGTGATAAAGTTTATTATACTTTTCCTGATATTGACAGGCTTGCAACTGAATGCATTGATGCACTTCAAATATGCCAAGGGGGTTTTAGATGCAAATATATTGCAGAGACATCAAAGATGATAAAAAACGGAGAAATTGATCTCTATAACCTTTACAGGGTTAGTACGTATGAAGCGGGAGAAATACTTAAACGACTTCCTGGTGTAGGGCCTAAAGTAGCCGACTGTACATTGCTTTATAGTGGTATAAAATATGATGTATTTCCTACCGATGTATGGGTAAAGAGAGTAATGGAAGAATTATACTTTCATCGTATGGCTTCATTTAACGAAATACAGGAATTTGCGAGAAACTATTTCGGTCCCCTTGCAGGTTTTGCACAGCAATATCTTTTCTACTATGCCAGGGAGAATAAAATAGGTGTAGGTAAATTTAAAGGTCAAAAGTAACCCATGTACTTATAAAGTAAATATTATAATACATAATAAAATATATAAAGGGGAAGGTAGACATGTACTGCCTGGCAATAGTAGATTCCGGCAATTATGCATACAGGCTTTACAGTATAATGCGCAATAAGGGTTATGATGTTGAAGTGGTATCAACACCCTGTAAACTTGCAAAAAGCGGTTGTAGTTATTGTATAAAATTGCCTTTTGAATATAAAGATTTAATTGTTAAAGAAGGTCTGGAGAATAACATATATGTCAGGGAAATATATAAGGTTACAACATTGGATTGCAAAAATGTTTATGAGAGGATTAAGTGAATACTATGGTAATAAATGGAATGAACTATCTTAGACAAGCAATATTAAAGGGTTTTGCAAATTTAATTGATGATATTTTTGATTTTTGGAGTATTCTTGAGAATTATTGCAAAATACAGTGTCTGCAGTAAATAAACGGCTCTGAAATTTGTTGTTAAGCACACCGCGCGGTGATATAATTAACTTGCAGCGAAGAGAGATGTTAAACTTAAGTCCTGAAATGAGCGGATAAACCTATAATTTTGAACCTACAGCGTTAATACGGGAGTCCGGGTTTATAGGTGGATGCCAGGCCCCAACATAATTCCGTCATCTGGTGTTAGCCGGGTGCAACGGCTGGGGAAGGTTGAAGCCTATAACAGGACACCCACCTAGCAGAGGCTAGGTGTCAAAATATAGGGGAACGCCATTTTGGGGTTTATTATAACAAGAGAAGCCTGCTTTTTGAAGGTGGGCTTTTCTTGTAACCCAAATATTAATAGAATTTTCAGGAAATATTTATTTCTTCCTAAACCTTTTAATTTTTTCAAACTTTTTTAGCCGCATTGTTTTTTTTATTTTACATTCATCATTATTGCTATTGTTATTTTTATTATCTACAATTTCAGTATATGAACTATGGTGTTTTTCTGATGCATGTTGTCTTATATATTCCTTAAATTTTTCCGGTTTGCCTGTAATTTGTTTGAGTTGCTTTAATTCATTTTCTAACAAATTTAATTTTATCGAATATCTTTCCTTTTCCCTTATTAAATTTTTTTGAATAAGTTCTAGTTCTCTAATTTGGTTTTTCAAAGTTTTATTTCCTTCGGTAAGATTATCAATACCTTCTTTCAAATATTTAAAAGAATCTACAATCATGTTTTTCAGACTTTCCTGGGTTGAACTAACATTATTGTTACCTAAAAAGTCCTGGTAAAACGCAAGTTTAAGTCCATTGGCAAAACTTCCGGGAATATCTCGTATTGCAATTCTACTGAGTTCATAAGGGATATTTGTATTATATGAGATGCATAAAAGTTGCCGCCCTGCAGGAAAATTATATTTTGCAGGTTTACTCCAGGAATTTCCTTTATTATTTGAAAAACAATAATATATTATATCATTTCTGACCCAATAAATTATAACTTTTTCATCAAGACAAAGAATTGAAGAATTTTCAAAGGGATATACAGAAGAATGTATTACTGTTTCATCGGACCATATGCTTTTATCCGGGATTTTTTGCTTATATACCAGTTCATAATACCTGGGACTACGTTTTTGAAAACAAATATGTATTATATTTGAATTGTCGACTATAGCTGATGGAAAATCACAATTGATACCCGGACCGGTTACAGGTATGAATTTACTCCAAATATCTTGTTCTTCAGAAAAAAGTCTATATCCCAGCTGCATATTCGTAGTATCGGTAGATTGGTAAAAAACATATATGTTACCTGATTTGTCCCGTATGGCTGAGTACGGCAAGTTGTTATTGTAAACATAATCTATTACCTTTGGGCTTCCAACTGTCCCATTTATAAGCATTTGGTGAGTAAGCAGCACATTATTGTTATAAAGTAAAATATATAGGAAATGAATATTGTCGTTTGCAGGGATAAGATAAAAATGCTTATTATATAATGATGGGGATTTGCTGTTTAGTATTGGTAACGTCATTATTGACATTTCGTCAAATTTTGAATAAATTATATTTCCGTGCAAATCCTGATAAATTAAATGAAAACGCTCATCATCCATGGCAGCATAGAAATGTTGATATGCTTTTTTTTCTATGGAAATCGGTTCTGTCCATGTGTTCCTTTTTGTCAAATTGCTATAACATATACCAAGTTTTACATCATGGGAAAAATTCCATATTTTGCCTGAAAACTGTTTGAACACGTACTGCTTATTACTAAAATTATACAATCTGCATCACCCTTTTAATACCTCGGTCAAATAATATCTCAAGTCTTCCTAATTTATATATATGCTGTACATATATAAAAAAATGTACCTGGTTATAAGCAATTTAAAACTTGTTAACAAAAAAAAATAATCACCAAAAAACAATATAAACATATTATGAAAATGAGAGAAGTGATTATAACATATTCCAAATAAAGGAGGATGTGTCCATGAGTTATAATAATGACGAAGTAGTTGCCGGTGCATTATGTGAAAGGGACATTGCAAAAGTTAAGGAAGCTGTTTGCGTACAAGTGGAAAAAGTGTACGATTCCTGCAAGGAAAAAGACTGCATTGAAGATGCTAAAGTAATGTTTTGTCACCAAGACTGTATACAAAAGATAATTAATAGGGCAATAAATGTAAAGTGTAGAAGGGCAGAAGTAATTGATGTATATACAGATGTAGAGCCTGTACCATTTAAACGCGGTTTTTACAGTGTTGATGTAAAGTATTTCATTAAGGTTACTCTCGACTTCTTTGTGCCTAAAAAGAGATGCGGAACAAAAATTGTTACTATACCTGGAATTGTAATATTTGATAAAAAAGTTATACTTTTTGGTTCGGAAGGCAATGTAAAAATATTTAAATCCCGTTTTGTAGAGCATGGTATTGATACACCTATTAAATCGGCATTACAACAAGACAATTTGCCGGTAGCCAAAGTGGAGGTTGCTGAACCCATTTGTCTTAGCGCAAAAATACAGGATTTAATGGATAAGTGTTTTGAAGAATGTTGCTGCATTGAGCAATTTCCGAGAGGAATCGTAGAATACCTTGAGATGGAAAGCATAAATGATAATGATATCTTTGAAGAAGAGGAGGAAGAAGATAGGCACTTATCAACACGTAGGGTGGTAGTGACTATAGGGTTGTTTTCCATTATAAAGCTTGTGAGGAATGTACAGTTGCTTATACCTGCATTTAACTTCTGCGTGCCGAAGAAAAAATGTGTTGCAGCAACAGAAGAAAATCCTTGTGAACTGTTTGAGACCATAGAATTTCCTGTTGACGAATTCTTTCCGCCGCAGAAATTTGACTTTCCTCGGGCATTGGAGGAAGAAATGGCCATGCAGGGAAAGCAAGAAAAAGAGGATTAGGAAACCGAAGACAACGAAAAAGCCGCCCAATATTTCCGGGCGGCCCGTTTTATTGATAATATAATATTACATTGCTCTCCCGGGTATTACCAGGTCTACTAATCCATATACAAGCGCTCCTATTATTGCACCCCACCAGGTGACATTAAATCCTGCTACAAAAAATTGAGTTACATATATAATTACTGCAGCAAGAATAAATCCTGTTATTCCTCTTCCAAAAGGTGTCGCGTTTACACCCAGTAGTTTTAGTGCAACATAATCAAGGGCTGCCAGGACAACAGCACCCAGCAAAAGAGGCCATATACCGGCTATGGTAAAACCTGGAGTAAGTGCTGCCGTAATGGCTAGTACTATAGCTCCTACAACCAATCTTATTATGAAATGAGTTATGTTGAAGGTTTCTGTCCCTGGATTTTCATATTGGTTATCCATTTAACCACGTCCTTTCTGTTTTGGCTTAGTACTAGTATTTATAAATATTTAAATATTTATTCATTTAACTCACTATTAACTTACTGTATTTACTTTATCGGTGGCTTTTGATAAAATTAATCAAAAAATTATATAATTTAATTAATTTTTTATGGCTTAAGTGGTGGTATAATAAGGTCGTAGATTATAATTATATACAACTTAAGAAGGGAGTTTTTATGTTCCTTAAGGATTTGTTAGAAGATGCAAAGTCAATTGCAAAAAGGGATCCGGCTGCAAAAAGTGTAGTTGAGGTAATATTATTATACTCCGGGTTTCATTCAATAGTTTTTCACCGGATTGCTCATTGGTTTTATAAAAAGAAGCTATTTTTTGTAGCAAGGGCAATATCACAACTTAACAGATTTATTACGGGTATAGAAATACACCCTGGAGCAAAGATTGGTAAAGGTTTGTTCATAGACCATGGTATGGGTGTTGTAATTGGGG
Organism: Bacillota bacterium; assembly: GCA_013314855.1. Lineage (NCBI taxonomy): Bacteria > Bacillati > Bacillota > Bacillota bacterium. Next base: position 40,657 of record JABUEW010000013.1, read on the forward strand.
AAACTGCAGAAATAGGAGATAACTGTACCATATACCATGGTGTTACTCTTGGAGGTACAGGCAAGGAGAAGGGAAAAAGGCACCCAACCATCGGAAATAATGTATTGATAAGTGCAGGGGCGAAAGTATTAGGACCTTTTAAAGTTGGAGATAATTCTAAAATTGGTGCAAATGCTGTTGTGTTATGTGAAGTGGAGCCCAATACTACTGTTGTTGGAGTCCCGGGAAGGACAGTAAGAAGGGGTGAAACAAAAATTGCACCTTCAATAGAGTTAGACCAGATACATATACCTGACCCTGTTGCGCAAGAATTATGTAAACTTAAAGCGAGACTTGACCGTCTAGAACAGGCTATGGCAAAATTAGAGGACAATGATGAAGTATAAAAATTAGAATTACCCACCATTAAAATGACGTAATCCCTGCACTTTAGTGCAGGCATTGTTAAGTATAAATGTTATAATGATTTTCAAATGATAATATTAAAATAATAATTATGATAGAGGAGATAGAAATGAAAATTTATAATACTTTGACCAGAAGAAAAGAAGAGTTTTGTCCAATTAACGATAAAGAGGTACGGATTTATTCATGCGGACCTACAGTATATAATTATGCCCATATAGGGAATCTCAGGACCTATATATTTATGGATATTTTAAGGAGAGTACTCCAATATGAGGGTTACAAACTCAAGCATGTTATGAATATAACCGATGTGGGGCACTTGGTATCCGATGCTGATGAGGGTGAAGATAAGATGCTTAAGACAGCAAGGGAACAGCAAAAATCACCTTGGGAAATTGCCGATTATTACACCAAAGTATTTTTTCAGGATATTGAGGCCTTAAATATACAGAAACCTGAAATAATACCTAAAGCAACGGAACATATAAAGGAAATGATCGAATTTGTTGAAGGCCTGGTTGAAAAAGGCTATGGATACGAAACCAGTGATGGAATATATTTTGATATAGGGAAGTTTGAAGGATATGGAAAACTTTCTCGGATAAACCTTGATGAACAGATGGCAGGTGCAAGGGTTGAGGTTAATGAAGAAAAGAAGCATCCGGCAGATTTTGCTTTGTGGAAGAAAGCCCCGAAGGAGCATATAATGCAGTGGCCAAGTCCCTGGGGCATGGGTTATCCCGGGTGGCATATTGAATGTTCGGCCATGGGAAGAAAATACCTAGGGGACTTTTTTGATATCCATACGGGTGGGGTGGACCATATTCCTATTCATCACGAAAATGAGATAGCGCAATCCGAAGCCCTTTTAGGTAGACCTGCAGTTAAATATTGGATGCATGGCGAGTTTCTTTTAGTGAACAATGGCAAAATGTCAAAGAGCCTGGGCAATACTTATACAATATCCGATTTAAGGTCGAAGGGATTTAACCCTCTCACCTTCAGATATTTTTGCCTGAATGCCCACTACAGGAACAAGTTGAATTTTACATGGGATGCTATAAAGGCGGCCCAGATAGCCTATGATAGACTGCTTGGCGGAGCTTTGACTCATAAAAAAGCAGGTTATGAGGAAAATGAAGTGAATTCGGCGGACCCGGAAATAATTGATACCTTTAAAAATGAGTTTGAAGAAGCTATCACTGATGATTTAAATATACCCAAGGCAATGGGAGTTGTCTGGAATGTTATTAGATATGAAAAGAAATCCAGGGACTTATTTGACTTATTAGTAGATTTTGACAGGGTATTAGGGTTAGATATAGCAAAGGCCGAAGAAAAAAAGGAAGAAAAAGGGGAAGATGCGGAAGGATTAGAATTAGATGAAGAAATAAAAGAACTTATTGAACAAAGACAACAGGCCAGGAAAGAAAAGAACTGGAAGGTGGCTGACGAAATAAGGGATAAGTTGAAGGATATGGGCATATTACTTGAAGACACCCCCCAGGGGGTTAGAGTAATACGGAAAGATAAGGATATGAATTAATGGTGTAGGGCAATGTATACGTGATTAATAATGAAAATAGAGAAGTGAAAATATGATTGAGGATTTTTTTAAAAATATGTTTGCAGAAATTGATTTAAAGAAACAGGATATAAGGGAGTATTCCCCTCTTGTGCTTGCTTACTTGGGAGATGCCATATATGAACTTTTTATACGTACTTTAGTGTTATCTGAGGGGAACAGGTCTGTTTACAAGCTGCACAAGCGCTCAACAGAATATGTAAAAGCAAAGGCTCAGTCCGGTACAATCCATAGGATTTTGGAGTTTTTGACTCCCGAGGAGCAGGAAATTGTTAGAAGAGGCAGAAATGCAAAGCCGGGTACAGTACCGAAGAATGCTGATATTGTAGAATATAAATATGCTACGGGACTTGAAGCGCTGCTGGGGTATCTTTATTTGAAGCAGGACTATACCCGCTTGATGCAGGTTTTGAAAATGTGTATATAGTATGTTGTAAGATTAAACTTTAGGAATATTATGAAGGGAAATGGAATGTAATAATATGGAAAGAGAAAACATTAGAAAGCAGAATGGCAACGGCAACCTTGACATTCTGGAGGGAAGAAATCCGGTTATAGAAGCGATTAAAGCTGGTAGAAGCATTAACAAAATACTTATCGCGAAAGGAGAAAGAGAGGGTTCGATTAATTACCTGGCAGCTCTTGCTTCAGAAAAGAGGATTGTGGTACAGGAAGTAGATAGGGCAAAGCTTGATAAAATATCTGTTACAGGATCACACCAGGGTGTTATTGCATATGTTTCTGTAAAGGAGTATGTTGAAGTTGATGATATATTGGAAATTGCCGGTTCAAAGGACGAAGAGCCTTTTATTCTAATTCTTGATGGAATAACCGATGCCCAAAACTTAGGGGCAATATTGAGGACAGCAGATGCTTGTGGGGTACATGGAGTAATAATTCCAAAACGCAGGGCAATAGGACTTACTGCTGCAGTTGCCAGAGCTTCGGCAGGAGCTGTTGAATATGTTCCTGTAGCGAGGGTTACTAATATTGCACAAACAATAGAATATTTGAAAAAAGAAAATATTTGGGTAGTCGGTACAGATTCTTCAGGAGATAAGTCTTTCCAGGAAAGTGATTTAAGGGGACCTGTTGCAATTGTTATTGGCAGTGAGGGAGAAGGAATGAGCAGATTGGTGGCTGAAAAGTGTGATTTTATTGTAAATATCCCCATGAGAGGATATATTAATTCCTTGAATTCATCTGTAGCTGCGGCATTAGTAATGTATGAAGTATTAAGACAAAGAAACGGATGAGGATTGGGAGCAAATGGAGTACCTGCTTGTGGACGGATATAATATTATTAATGCCTGGAAAGATGTTTTCGACCTCAATAGGGAGTCCCTTGAAGAATGCAGGGAAAAGCTCCTTTATATGCTGTCTAATTATGAAGGATATAAGAGAATAAAGATCATTGTAGTATTTGATGCTCATTTGGTAAGTGGAAGCAAGAAGAAAGTTGAAAAGTATGATAATATTATTGTAGTATTTACAGGAGAAAACCAGACTGCGGACAATTATATTGAAAGGTTTGTCTATAAATTGGGGAATGAGCATACCATAAGAGTTGCAACTTCAGACTACCTGGAACAGACTATAGTCTTGAGAAACGGTGGGGCCAGGATGACGCCCAGGGAATTGAGGAAAGAGATTGAAGACGCCCATAGAAGTATGATAAAAGATTTTAGTAAAAATCAGTATAGTGAAAAAAATACCATAATGTCCAACATAAAGCCGGAATTGGCGGATTTGCTGGAAAAAATAAGGAGAAGCAAGTTGTAGAATATGCAAAGGAGAGTTTCTAAATGACCGAACCACGCTTGTATACAAGTAATAAGGAGATAGATAATATCAAAAAGTTTTTGAAACAATATGACTGGTATGCGGATGCTTACCAAAACATAAAATCCAGTGTTGATTCAATGTTGAAGAAAGGTTTCGAAGTTCCTAAAGAAAGCGGCTTTGTATTTTTTGATTCATGCTCACGGGATAATGCCCGCTTAATATTTGATCCGTACCGTCCAAATGACCATATTTGTCCTGTTTGCGGTATGAATTACAAGGATAAACCTTTTCAGAGAGCATGGGTTTTGAGTTATCACTCGTGGCTTTCACAAATGAGCATTCTTTTAGGAATTGTTTACCTGATTGATGGAGACGAAGCTTATGCAAAGGCGTTGAGAACTATTCTGCTTGATTATGCAAAGTATTACCATGAATACCCAAATAACGACAATGAACTTGGACCAACCAGGGTATTTCAGTCAACGTACATGGAGTCGGTGTGGGATACATATCTTGCAGGTGCTTATGATATGGTAAGGAGCAGTCTCTGCTTTACAAAAGATGACTGCATTGTAATAGAAAATGATTTATTCCGCGCTTCGGCAGAGATTATTATGGATTATGATGAAAAAATGAACAACCGGCAGGCATTTAACAATGCTGCTATCTGCTCCATCGGATTTTTGCTGGAGGATCGGAAATTGATTGATTATGCCCTCTATGGTACACACGGGTTTATACCACATATGAATAAATCCGTGCTTGAGGACGGTTTGTGGTATGAGGGGGATAACTACCATTTTGCCACATTACCGTCTATAGTAAATATCGCCGAAGTCTGCAGGCATAATGGATTGGATTTTTATTTACAGGAATTTAACGGGCACAGCATTAAGATGATGTTTGAAGCGCCATTGATGTCTCTGCAGCCGGATTTGACATTTCCTTCGAGGAAGGATTCCAGATATGCAAACCATATAGCCCAGAGGTGGTATGCCGGGTTATATGAACTCGCTTATACCCGTTATAGGGACCCATTATTTGCTAAAATACTGAAGATAGCTTATTCCTATAATCCGCCGAAAGGTTTTGACCCACCAAGCGCGGCAGGAATAATGGATGTCTTCAGGGCAGAAGTGGCAAGACGGAACAGGCTGGATTGGAGAGGATTCCTAAATGCAACACCTGAGCTTGGTGAAGATAATGGACTGCCTGTAACCCGTAGCATAAATATGACGGGAACAGGACTTGCCGTATTAAGGAAGAACAACAGCCAAACTTATGTAAGCCTTGATTATGGAAGATACGGAGGGGGGCACGGACATCCTGACAGGCTTAATCTGAATTTCTTTGCCGGTGGACACAGGTGGTTGTCAGATTGGGGTACAGGAAACTACTATTTTGATCATCTCCATTGGTACCGCTCGACAATAGCCCACAATACCGTTGGAGTTGACGGACATCCTCATATGCAGGTTGATGGGAGGTGTAACCTGTTTCAAGAGACTTCGATGGTTTCCATAGCTTCTGCTGAAGTTGTAGGGATTGCACCGGGTGTTGACATGAGCAGGACTGTCATACTGCTGGATAATGACTTGCTGTTTGACTTCGTAAGCGTAAATTCCAATGAGCCGCACCAATACCATTATGCACTTCACAGTTTTGGTGAACTGGTGTTAGAGGAAGAAAACCTGGAACCTGCCCAACTGCATGGCGATAATTATTCATTTATAAAGGAAATATACAGGTACACTACCGGAGACAACTGGAGTTCAAAATTTCAGAATAAAGATGCATCGTTAGTCATTAGAATGATCGGGCAACCGGATACTGTTATTTACAAAGGAAAGGCTTATGGACCACCGGATCAGATCCCTACCTTATTTCCAGTACTTGTTGTAGAAAGGAATAAAACGGCAACAGATTTTGTTACTTTAATGGAATCGGTAGAATCTAAAAATGATGCATTGGTTTTGAATTTTTCCAAGTTAAACGAAAGTACTTTTTGTATAGAGTGCAGGGATAACATCCGGTATGTCATTATAAAAGCCGAGGAAGGGTGGGCAGTTTTAATATATAACAAGAAAAATCTTGTAAGTCTTCACAGCTTTGGACTTAAGGAAGTTCAGGAGTATATGAAATTTATGATTCCTTTAAGTCATTTTGAGTGCATATTTGAAGAAAACGAATGTCGGGTGGTGGTACCTGAACTATTTGGAAACATTACATTTTCAGCTGAATTGATACAGTCCTACTTGATGAGCAAGAACAAGGTATTGGTAAACGGTAAAAATGTTGCGTTGGTAAGAGTAGGAAATGCGTATGTGGTTAAACAGGATGGTAAGAGATATGCAAAGGTAGGAAAAAATAAGCTTTTTGTCGGTATAGAAAACTTGATCGATATAGAACTGTATAACTTTACTAATGATGTATGGAAAGAAAAAGTACAGCTTGATTTGCCAGCGGGTTGGGAACTGTTAAAAACTCCTCATATTAATGTTGCGCCTTTCTCGACAGAATTAATCAAAGTTGCTGTTATTTGTAATAACACTGAATTGTTATCAACAGGAAATGAAACATGTAATATAAGATTCAATCCTACAGGGGATATTTGGAATTTTGAAGTTGGCAGCCCGGTTGAGATTGATGAGTGGATACCGAGGGGCCAAGGAAGATTATTTAAAATTTTTATTAAAAATGTCACTGATCTACCTGTAAAAGTTGAATGCTCACTAGAGAAAGAGTCCTTTGTAATTGATGCTTCAAAAGCAAAGGAATTGGTTATACCTTTTGAGATGCTCGATATTGATCCGGACCAGGAAAGCATATCAATCCCATATACACTCAAGGTCGGGTCATATATAATCAACAGGATTTATTCAAAAGCGTTGACAAAAGCGGTATGGATAAAGAGGAATATACCCATTGATTCCTTTGCTTGGAAACCTAACATTCATTTACAAAACGAGTCACAGGTAAGAAGAGGGGAAAAACACTGGGAAGGTCTAAATGATCTTTCGGCAGAAGCTATGGTTTGTGCAGATGACAAAGGTCTTATATTAAAAGTCAAAGTAAAAGATAACTGCGTACTATTTAGTGGAGGGAAATTCTTCTTTGATAATGATAGTATACAGGTTTATTTTGACCGAAGGACTGAAAAATACAGGAATGTAGACAGCATTACACCGGGCGTCTACGGCTTTGTTGTGATTCCTGGGGTGTTCGATAATTCTTCATCAATAAAAGCAGTCGGTACTGACATAGGCAATTTGGACAGCATAGGTGTATCTACCTACCTGACCGCAGACGGGTATGAAATGCTGTTGGACATACCGTGGGAGTGCATAGGAGGTAGGCCCGAAAGTGGTGATCTGTGGGGATTCGACTTAATTGTCAACGATCGTGATTCGGGAGTGCGCAGAGATCTGCAGATGGTTTGGTCAGGCTGCATGCCTGGGGAACGGACCTACCTAATGCAGCAGTATCATAATCCTAAAAGATTCGGGTTGCTGCTTTTTTAGCGTATATATATATAATTTATAAAAACCCTAATATCTGGGAATTAAATTACTATACGCTGGGGTTTGGAAAGGGGATTCCCCTTTCCCGTTTTAAGGAGGGTGCTTAAGGATTCTGCAATAAATATGATAAGGCAGAATCCGTCGAAGGGAACCATAGGGTTCCCTAGCGAACAAGAAAATTTGCTTCGATGTTCAAGTCATGAGCGAAGCAAATTTTCTTGGAGGAAGGGTAATACACGGCTGTCCAGTCCTGTAGCTTCGAAAATGGACTTAGGACGGGGGCATCCATTTATTGTTGCTATCATAATGCCTTCACTTATGGGGCTGTATGCAAAATGCAAATCCAAGTCTTTTCTTGTATATCTGACCCAGCGGGTGTATGCTCCCATTTGGGAAGTAATTTTATCTTTTAAAGTACTATCTTCAACAAAACTTACAAACCTGTTTATATCTTTAAATTCCGAACTTGATTTAATATGAGCAATAAAGCCTGCAGAAGTCAGTATAATGTCTTTCGGATCGAAAGATTTTGCAGGACCTTCATAGTTATAAAAGGAAATCATTATAAAGTTTTTAACTTTTTCAACTTTAACAGTAGCTCTCCGTCCATGGTTTGTAAGTTCCAGAGGTTTGAATGCCATATACACAGGTCCGTCCTTAACAAATATTGTACAGGGTTTAATGCTTTCTCCTTCAAGACTGGACAATTTATCAGTACCCAGCCATATTTCCTCTATGGTATTGAAATGGCATGGCATGATAATTGATAATTTCATACTGGAAATATTGTTGGCTTCAAAATGTTTGGGTTTATAAACAACCATAGCACAATCCTTATACTGCAGACCAAACTTTCTTCCTTCATCTCTAAATGATTCAACACCATGCACGCGGCCGTTATAAACGTTTTCTACGCCTGGTATTTTTTCATTTATAATATATCGACTGAAAACCACGCCTATATCTTCTAAATGTGAAGCCGGAACCTTTTTTCTATATACTGTATAAAAGGATTCACTGGCTGCGCCATCATGGAACTGGGAATAAGCTGTGCCAATTGCAAAATCCTCTGTCATATAAGTTGTATTAGGTCCGGAATAAGCTGGGTATTCAATTTTACAATCTTCATATATATATTCGGGGGATGGCAAGCACTCGGAAGTGGTTATGACATTATATGGAAAAGCTTTATTGAGCAATATGTCGGCTAAATAATCCGGACAATGGCAATCTCCACTGCACAACCATGCAAGATTAGGCCACATTAGCGTTTCCAAACCGCAGTGAATTACCTGCTGTTTGTGAGGCGGAAACATGTTGGTTACCGGGTTGATAAATATTTTTTCACCAAATACCAGGTACAGTAAAGCCGTTAGATTATGCGGATGTCCCACAGAATCTACCATGTAAGCTCTTGAGTATGGTCCGGCAAGATGAGCAGTAGGTGCATGATAATGGGTGGCTATTTCAGCCCACATCCGTTCTTCACACTGCCTGGCCAGATTCTTTGCTTCATGATCCTCAATATAGTTAACTATTTCGGCTAAGGCGTGGGTAGATATAGGTGTATAAGTAGGACTGCCGTATTCCATTATTGTCCCGCAACGCATAAGTACTTCTTTTAACTGGTTTAGTTTTTGCATACCGGTTTTGAATGCTTCCTCGTCTCCAAACATTTCGCCTGCCGCCAACAGTGTAAACGTATTCATAGAAGCAAAATTATCATTGTACATAGTGAAATGGATTTTGTCACTTGCTGCACCGGGCAGGCTGTTCTTTACATAACCTTCCAGTTTTTCTACAGCCTTTTTTGTAAGCCTGTCTTTGTACTTCAAAAGGATCTGGAGAGATGTCATGGGTGTAAAATGGCAAACCTGAAGGGGGACTGCTTCTATTATCCTGTTTGCCCGGGTTATTGCATGTTCATCACCATCCAGTAGAGGCAGACAGTGCCACATTATCTCACGGAAGCCTGGTTCTCTTTCCTTGCCATGCCAATTTAGTTCATCGTCTATCTTGTCAAACATATATTTCCTGTATAATTCATAGATTTGTTTCCTTCGACTTTTCTGCAATTGGATATCCCATTCATGCATACTTATTAACTCCTTTCTTGACCATACAATATTATTTTAGGTGAATAAGATAGACACGAGTCTATACTGCTTTATGTAAAAAACCTTTAGTTTCACATGTAAGATTAATACGGTTTTTATCGGCAGTATGTGAATTTACCGTGAATGGCCTGATAAAAACTACATTTTCTCCTTCCTTAAAAAAAGCCGGACTTTTTAAATTGGATGAGAATGTTTGGTGATTGGGTATAGTGCTGCTTTGCTTGTCTACTTTTTGGGGAAAGTCCCTGGAATTTACATCAACCATATGTACAACCTCCTCTGAAGTTATTCCAAAGCATCCTTGTATACCTTTCAAAAGAAATAGCATTTTTATAAAAATTATATCATAGGCTTTACATAAAAAAATAGGAATAAATTAATATATTACATTGTTAATTTAACTCTTTATACCGGCACCATATGTCAGTAGGAATTTAACCAAAATTTGCAGTTCTACATGGTTTTGCAGGGGCGCATTTTATTTTTATGAAGAAAATGCTTCCGGTAACTAAATGCTCCAAGTCTTAAGAGCCTGTAAATTCACTTCGGGGCAAATCAAACTCGCAAAATAATTTGAATAGAATTTAATAATATTTCAATGTAATTATTTTGCT
>JABUEW010000014.1 GCA_013314855.1 Bacillota bacterium
TGAGCAAAATAATTACATTGATGTGCTATTAAATTTTATTCAAAATTATTTTGCGAGTTTGATTTGCCCCGAAGTGAATTTACAGGCTCTAGAGGCCTGGAGCACCGTTTCTGGAATATAATGGGTCATGGGAAGAAAATGCGCCCTTTCTCCCAGGGAAGATGAATCATTTTTTCCATATAGAGAATATCCCCTGTAATACCAGCATATTCCAGGCTTTCTGTATCTTTAAATAATGTAGACAATATACTTGTAAACATAACAGGTACGCCCAACTTAAGGGCAGCCTTCTCAATAACTTCCTTACTTTCCAACAGGTCATAGACGGTTGTAGCTCCCAGCAAATTAGTGTTATTTACAATCCCCTTTATCTTTAAACCTGAACTTTTTTCTATAGCAAAAAACATTTCTTCAATTTTTTCAACTGTATTTGTCATAAGTCTTTTTATGTTCACAACAAAAAAATGCCCATAATCCTCCTGCAAAATCTCTTCTTTATATCTGGATAGGGCTGTAGCGCCCAGGTCATCACCACCCACGTCAAAAACAACTCTATAATCTTTATTTTCCAATAATGTATTTATTTCCGGAGGTAGTGCAGGCACATCCACATTCGTATTTGCATAGGCAGGAGCAATCACCCATACTCCCTTGTTTTCTAAATACTCTTTTACATCCATTGTCCGAAAATATGGATTTACTATATCAAAATCTACTATGGCCGTTCTATTACTCATCTCCGATAATTTTAAAGCATAGTTTACCGCAACTTCAGTTTTCCCGCTGCCAAAATGGCCTGTAAAAATATTTATCCGTTTTGAAAACATATAAGCATCTCCTTTATTAAGTCTTTTACAACTTCCCCAGCAATTATAAGTCCGGCAACTGAAGGTACAAAAGAAATACTCCCAGGAACTTTCCTTGCATTAGTGCCATTATCCGTCACTTTTATTGGCTTTTCCGTAGAATAAACCACCTTCAGAGATTCAATCCCCCTTTTTTTAAGCTCTCTTCTCATAATTCTGGCGAAGGGACATACTGAAGTACTGTATATATCGGATACGGCAAACTTAGACGGATCCAGCTTATTTCCAGCACCCATACTGCTAATTATAGGTATTCCCATTTTTTTGGCTGTTACTATAAGTTCTACTTTGCTAGGTATAGTGTCTATTGCATCGACAATGTAGCTATAATCACTTTGTATCATCTCATGAGCATTAATCCCGGTAAAAAACTTTTGATAAGCATACACTTGGGCCATAGGGTTTATATCCAGTATTCTTTCCTTCATTACTTCAACCTTTGGTCTTCCTATAGTACTCATTGTCGAATGTATTTGTCTGTTAATATTTGTTATGTCTACACAATCACTATCAATAAGTAGTATAGAACCCACACCTGCCCTTACAAGCCCCTCAACAGCAAAAGAACCTACACCACCTATTCCAAATACTGCTACTTTGCTTTGTTTAAGTTTTTTCAGTCCTTCTTTTCCTATCAACATTTCTGTCCTTGAAAACTGATGCATACATTTCACTCCTCATATTAAAATATACATTAAAACACATATTACTACAACTCATATTTCAATAACACATCAACAAATTTATTATGTAAAAAATTTCTTTACGTATTGACTTAACGTATCATTTTGTGATAACTTTAACATAATGGGTAAGTTTGTGTTTTGATAACAAATAAGGAGGTGCAAGTGTGGAACTAGCGTTAACAGTAACATTTGTTGGATTATTTGTTGTTTTTACAGCTTTGATTATATTGGCGTTTATGATATTTTTTACCAGCAAAGTATTCGCCTTAAAAATTTCAAATAATAGAATAGTTGCTAATAATTCAAAAGCCCAAGACATACTCCATCCGACAAATATTAAAAAAGATACCGTAGCTGCCGAGAAGGATAATGCCGTAGTTGTCGAGAAAGATGAAAGTGAACTCATTGCTGTATTAACTGCAGCAGTAATGGCAAGTATGAAGCAAGCTCCAGATTTTAAGGTTAAAATTAAATCTTTCAAAAGAATATGTAATGATTCACCTGCCTGGAGTTCTGCAGGGTTAGCTGAACAAATCAGCAGCCGTATTTAAAAGTCAATAATTTATAATTTATAATTTAATCTATCTAAAAAGAAGGATGGAATTTGAATATGTTTTCGGAATTTACTAATACTATAAGTGAGCTTTTAAATAATTCAGGTTTTATCCAGGGTGACTGGAAGCAATTTTTAATGATACTGATTGCCTGTGTTTTAATATATTTGGCGATTGTCAAAAAGTATGAGCCTCTTTTGCTTCTTCCTATATCTTTTGGTATGCTCATTGCTAATATTCCCATGGCAAATCTTAGCTCCTATGATGAGGGAGGTTTGATATATTACCTGTACCAAGGTGTAAAACTAGGCATATACCCTCCGTTGATTTTCCTTGGTATTGGTGCCATGACAGATTTTGGACCATTGATTGCAAATCCAAAAAGTCTTTTACTTGGAGCAGCAGCTCAACTCGGAATATTTACAACATTTATAGGTGCATTAATTCTTGGGTATACGCCACAACAGGCAGGCGCCATAGGTATAATAGGCGGTGCGGATGGCCCCACTGCTATATTTGTAGCAAGCAAACTGGCTCCCGATATGCTGGGTGCCATAGCAATAGCCGCTTATTCATATATGGCCCTTGTACCTATAATTCAACCACCAATAATGAAACTTCTTACTACCAAAAAGGAACGCAGCGTAGTAATGAGTCAATTGCGGCCAGTTTCCAAACTTGAAAAAGTGGTTTTCCCAATTATAGTTACTATTCTGGTTTCATTGTTCATACCTAATGCAGCCCCCCTTGTAGGTATGCTCATGCTTGGAAATCTCTTTAGAGAAAGCGGTGTTGTTGAAAGGCTAAACAAAACTGCTCAAAATGAATTGATTAATATCATTACCATATTCCTTGGAGTTTCGGTAGGTGCTACAGCAACTGCAGATAGATTTCTTAATAAAGAGACCATTGGTATAGTAGTGTTAGGTCTTGCTGCATTTTCATTAGGTACAGCCGGAGGAGTATTATTTGGAAAAATCATGTACTGGGCAACAGGCGGAAAAGTAAATCCTTTAATTGGTTCTGCGGGTGTCTCTGCCGTGCCTATGGCAGCGAGGGTATCTCAGAAGGTAGGTCAAGAGGCAAATCCAAGTAACTTCCTTCTTATGCATGCCATGGGACCAAATGTAGCAGGTGTTATAGGTTCAGCAGTAGCGGCAGGGATACTATTGAGTATATTGGGTTAAATTGAAATCAACACTGTTAAAAGTACCCGTCTTTTCAAAAACGGGTACTTCTCTTTTACTTCTGTCGTCTTTCAGCCGAAACTATAACCTCTACAATTTATTGCAGGCGTGGTTAAGAGTTTCTGTTTCCATTGGATTTTAAACATTCTTTACAGTAACCGTAAAACTTTACGCTATGGTTTTTTACCAGAAATTCATTTTCTTTTAAAATCTGTTCTTCCAGCAACTCCAGAAGGTCATACTTTACTTCAGAAATAGAACCGCATTTTACGCAAATTAGATGGTGATGTAGATGATCTTCTTCACTTTTATTAAGTTCATATCTACCTTTTCCATCATCCAGGTCAATTTTATGCACAAACCCCATATCTTCCAAGAGCATAAGAGTCCTATAAACTGTTGCTACTCCAATTTCAGGTGTATTAATCTTGACAAGGCCATATATTTCCTCAGGACTTAAATGTTTTCCTTCATTTTGAATAATAATATCCAGTACAGCTTTTCTCTGGGCAGTAAATCTCAATCCCCTGGCCCTTAATTCATCTTCAAATATAACATTCATATCTATCATTAAACGCACTCCTTAAAACTTACATAAACACCATACTCATTACAAATTATCCTATCCGGAATATAAATACCACAATAACATTATAATCAATTATTTTACATTTTGCAAATTATTCTGTGATGGTAAGGAAAGCAGTGCTTAAAGAGTTGAAATTTTCACTTTACCAAATCAATATGATTCTGCTATAATAGGAGAAGTTGAAAAAATGAAAAAAGGATTGATTTTATGAAATATATAGTAATTCTTGGGGATGGAATGGCAGATTATCCTATATCCCAACTAGGAGACAAAACCCCCTTACAATACGCAAAAAAGCCGAATATAGATATTCTTGCTTCTAAGGGCATTGTTGGTTTGGTTAAAACTATACCGGATACTTTGCCTGCGGGAAGTGATGTGGCAAATTTATCGGTAATGGGATACAACCCGGAAATATACTATACAGGAAGATCACCCCTTGAAGCCATAAGTATGGGAGTAGACCTTGATACAAAAGATTTGGCTTTCAGGTGTAATCTGGTAACCCTGTCTAATGAGGAAAACTATACTGATAAGATAATGGTTGATTATAGTTCAGATGAAATATCCTCTGAAGAAGCTACAGAAATTATTAATGAAATCAACCGACATTTTAAGTCTCCGGAAATAGTTTTTTACCCGGGGATAAGTTATCGTCATTGTATGGTTTGGAAAAATGCTCCGGAAGGGTTTGATCTTACTCCTCCCCATGACATTCTGGGGAAAAATATTGCACCCTTTGTCCCTAAAGGCAAAAATGGTTCAGTCCTGCTTAATATGATGGTAGAGAGCTATAACATATTAAAAAATCACTATATAAACAAAAATAGAGTTAATAGGGGTTTAAGACCCGCCAACTCCATATGGCTATGGGGAGAAGGTAAAAAACCATCTATTCCAACTTTTTTTGAAAAGTATAATCTGGAAGGTTCAGTGATATCTGCGGTAGACCTTGTTAAAGGATTGGGTATATGCATGGGTCTTAAAGCTGTCCATGTAAAAGGGGCTACCGGTAACATTCACTCCAATTTCAGGGGTAAGGCAGATGCTGCCCTTGAAGAGCTTGAATCGGGCCGTGATTTTGTTTACATTCATGTTGAAGCACCGGATGAATGTGGTCATAGGTATGAAATTTACAATAAAGTAAAATCTATTGAATTAATTGATGAGCATATAGTGGGAAGGCTACTTGGGGGATTAAGGTATTTTGGCCATTACAGGATACTTATTCTTCCCGACCATCCAACACCGCTATCCTTAAGGACTCATACATCTGACCCTGTACCCTTCATAATATATGACAGCAGTTATGGAAAATCCTCTGGCGTCCAGAGTTATGATGAATTTCAGGCAAAAAATACAGGTATTTTTATAGAAGCCGGTTATAAATTGATGGATTATTTTATAGAAGGAAGGTTACTCAAATGAAGCTAGGTATTGTAGGTTTGCCAAACGTAGGAAAAAGCACATTGTTTAATGCATTGACTAAAGCAGGTGCAGAGAGCGCTAATTACCCTTTCTGCACTATCGAACCCAATGTTGGCATTGTCCCGGTCCCTGACGAAAGGCTAAACGTCCTCGGAAAAATGAGTAACTCAGAGAAAATAGTCCCTGCCACAATAGAGTTTATTGATATTGCAGGTTTGGTTAAAGGTGCTAGTAAAGGCGAAGGGCTGGGAAACAAGTTTCTATCCCATATCCGGGAAGTTGATGCTATTGTTCATGTAGTACGCTGCTTTGAAGACAGTAACATAGTCCATGTAAACGGGTCTATAAATCCTCCAAGGGATATGGAAACCGTCAACCTGGAACTCATATTTTCAGACCTTGAGTCTATAGAAAAGAAAATAGACAAAACCCAAAAAATGCTTAAATCAAGTGACAAAAGATACAAGATTGAGCTTAATATATATGAAAGAATAAAAGATAACTTGGAAAAAGGAATGCCTGTAAGGGCCTTGACATTTGACAAAGAAGAATTACCTCTAGTAAAACAGTTGTCTCTTCTTACAAGTAAACCTATAATATATGCAGCTAATGTATCTGAAGAAAGCATAAAAGCTATTGATAGTAATGCTTACTATCTTCAACTGAAAGAGGCTGCAATTAAAGAATCCTCTGAAGTTATAGTTATATGTGCCAGAATTGAAGAAGAGATTGCCCGACTTGATGATAAAGAGAAGAGGGAGTTTTTAAACCTTCTGGGCCTTGAAGAAACAGGACTTGATAAACTTATCAAGGCAAGTTACAGATTATTAGGATTAATAAGCTTTCTTACAACCGGACCCAAAGAATCCAGAGCGTGGACAATTGTAAAAGGGACAAAAGCCCCTCACGCTGCAGGTAAAATTCACAGTGACTTCGAAAGGGGCTTTATTCGGGCAGAAGTAATATCTTATGAAGAATTGGTCAAATGCGGCTCATATACTGCTGCTCGGGAAAAAGGCCTTATACGTTCGGAAGGAAAAGATTACATTATCCAGGACGGCGATGTGGTATTATTCAGGTTTAATGTTTAGGTGCCTGATAATGACCTCAACGCCTCCTCAGGGAGTACACTTTCTAAATGAATTATGGGAAAAAGCAATTCACCGTCTATTGCAAATTTTTTTATACAGGCATTCTCCGGAGTAGTAATTATCCTTGGGGTATCCTGTATAGCTTTACCCTTTAATCTCAATATTCTAGAAACATTATTTACAGCGAAACCCACAAGGATTTTATTAGCTCTTGCCAGTATAATTTTAGGATCATCAGGTACGGTTGTTCCTTCTAACCCCAGGTACTTTCCTAAATTCACAACCGGGATCATATTGCCCCGAACATTGGTATACCCTTCCATATAAGGCATTTTGTTTTCACTATTCCCGTATTCCCCTTGTAATATGCTATACTCAACAACCTCTTCAACCTCTTCAGCACTTGCCCCAAAAGGTAAGCCATCTAGAGAAAATACGACAATTTGGGCTTCATTCATACTAAAAACTCCCCTCATCAACAAAGTTCTTCATTGATTATAGCATACTTTACTATATTTTACAATTATTTAATGGATGCTTGTATTCTTTCCTGAAGTTTTTTATAAAACAAGTCTTCGTCAACAGGTATCTCCACCCAGTCATCCATCCAGGTTGATAAATATATTGCATTGGATATCTCAAGCCCATTTATTCCTTCTACACCGGGTGCCAGCAGTGGTGTTCCATTTAGGATTGAGTTAACCCAATTGGAGGTTATCCCTACATGACCTGTTGTAGAACCACTGACAGGTATTTCACATTTCCAACATTCCGGACTGCCAAACATCCCCTTAAAATCAGCATTATATTGCCTTTCGGAATATCTTAAACGCCAGAATATAATTTTATTATCTTCTACCACGATCTTTCCTCTATCTCCGGTTATTTCCAGGCGATCTGTCCCAGGAGCTTCTCCTGTGCTTGTAATAAATACTCCGGTAGCACCATTTTTATATTCAACATAAGCTGTTACATCATCTTCAACCTCAATATCGTGGTATTTACCAAAATGGCAAAAACCACGTACCTTCACGGGCATACCGCATATCCACTGCCAAAGGTCCAGCTGATGCGGAGCCTGATTAAGAAGCACACCCCCGCCTTCTCCTTCCCATGTGCCCCGCCATCCTCCTGAATTATAATAATTCTGTGTGCGATACCATGTGGTTATTATCCAATTTGTCCTTTTAATCTCTCCCAACTCTCCATTTAACAATAAATCTCTTACCTTTTGGTATAATGGGTTTGTACGGTTATTATACATAATACCGAATACTTTACCGCTTTTTTCCGCCGCTTCATTCATTTCCTTCACCTGCTTTGTATAGACTCCTGCAGGTTTTTCTATCAAGACATGTAAACCGTGTTGAAATGCCTTAATTGCAAATTCAGGGTGTGTATAATGGGCAGTGGCAATTAAAACTGCATCAACAGGAGCGTTGGCAAAAAACAAGTCGGTATTATCAAATCTTCGTACCTTATCTCCAAATTCTTCCTTTGCCAGTTCAAGCCGGGATTGGTTGATGTCACATACCGCACTCAATTCACCCCCCGGCACCGTGCCCTTGAATATGTATTTTGCGTGATTAAAACCCATATTACCCAATCCAATAACTCCGATCCTAACTTTTTTCATATCAAACCCTCCATGTAATGTTAACTTTGTATTTCTGCAATAATCTTCTTTAAAGCATGTACAGCGATAGCAAACTGCTTTGGGCCCCCCTCAGGCAGGTCATTTATCTTTGAATGGAGTTCAAGCTCGGTAAAACCACGGAAAGAGCCCAAATGGGGTTCTAAAGATAAGAAACCTTCAAATCCGCCGTTATACAAGTCCTGTAAAATATCTTTAACTTTACCGTCACCATAACCCGACGGCACAACCTGTTTGTCCTTTGCTACCGCATCCTTTATATGCAAATAGGCAATATAACCTTTTAGTAACCTATATGCATGAGGATAAGTTTCAACATCACACTGTACAAAATTGGCAGGGTCAAATACTGCCTTCATATAATCACAATCCATAGTCTTAAGCAAATCAAGACATCGTTCGGCGGTATCTCCGTAAATATCTTTTTCATTTTCATGAAGAAGTGTTATGTCATAACCTTCTGCTGCCTTTATAAACTTTTCCCACCTTCTCATAACTTCATCTCTATATAAAGCAGGATCCTCGCCTTTGGGTATATAGAAACTGAACATCCTGATATATTTGGTTTCAAGGATACATGCAATCTCCAGCGTGTGTTTAAAAAGCTCCAAATGTGGTTTGAAATCATCAGTAACCATTATTTTACCTATTGGAGAACCTACAGCAGATATTTTAAAACCTTTATCATCAAGCTCACTTTTAATCTCTTTCACCTCATCAAGAGAATGCCGTACCAAGTTTTTCCCGTTAACCCCCCTCATTTCAATATATTTTATATCATGTTGCTCCAAAACATCCATCTGTGTTGTAAGATTAGCATCTATCTCATCTGCAAAAGCACTTAAAATAAATTTACCCATATATACTCATTACCTCCCTTTTTTATTCTAACGGCATGTATCCCCGTGCCGCCAAAACTTCGCACCATTTGCCCCATATCCAGGCTACATGCTTTTAAGGTTCCTGAAACTTATAGCAAGGCTCTCAAAGGGATCCCTCAAGCAAATATCCTGTTCTACACAATACCATTTGACTCCAATGTCTTTGCATGTATTTAGGATTGCAGGCCAATTTAGATTCCCTTCCCCAATTTCAGCAAATATCTGTTTGTCTTCTTTTATAGCCATATCTTTAAGGTGAATTACATCCATGCGCCCCTTCACCTTCTTAATCCACTCTACAGGATCAGCACCTCCTGCCTGCACCCAGTATGTGTCAATCTCAAAGCCGAATACTTCAGGATCTGTCTCATTTAGAAGTATTTCCATGCCTGTCTTTCCATCAAATTTTTCAAATTCAAATTTGTGATTATGGTACACAAATTTAAGCCCCTCATCCGCAAATTTCCGGGCAATCTTTGAAAATTCCTTCGCAAATTTTACAAATCCTTCTGCATTTTTCCTATATTCAGGCGGCATGCTGCCCAAGCCTATATATTCGCAGTCCCAAATTTTATGTTCTTCTACAAGCGCATCAAAATCATTTATCATCCTGTTATAAGGCATATGAGTTACTATAATTTTTACACCGGCCTCATCTGCCAAATCCTTTAGATGATAAGGATCTATTGCGCCAAACCCCGACACCTGCACGGCATCATAGCCTATTTCCTTAACCCTATGCAAGGTCTTTTTAATATCTTCAGGAGTTTGCGTAAAATTCCTCACAGTATATAATTGCGCAACAATTTTCTTAGTATCCATAAAATCATACCTCCATCTTTCTTGATCTTCCATGCTTAAAATTCTCCTATTTAAGGGTACATTTAAGCCGGGTGCATTTAATTTAAGTGAAGAAAATATATGCCCCCTCATTTACACTCTTCATTTTATTTATTATAATATATTATAAAAGCAAAGTCTTTGCTTTTATTGGCCAATAGATTGCTTTTTTTGCTTTTAATATTAAATATTAACAGTATGGAATGTGAAAACAATGGATGAAGTATTTAAAAAATATTTTAAGAATCCCTCCGGTATAATTAATTATTCTCATAGCAAAACCAATACATATACAGGAATGGATTTTCACCTTCATGAGTTCTTCGAAATATACTTTTTTATTTCAGGTAATGTAAACTATTTTATTGAAAATAAAGTATACCACCTCAAATACGGCGACCTGCTGATAATGAACAACCATGAAATACATAGGCCTTCAATTTCTCCAGGAGAACAATACGAGAGAATAGTAATCCATTTTGATCCTTCTATAGTCCAAGTATTCAGTTCTCCGGGCCTAGATTTGATATCATGCTTTGTCGATAGGCCCAAAGGAGAATATAACAGAGTAAGTTTAAACAAGTCACAGATAGATGAAATACAATATATGTTATCAAAGGTGGGACATTATAGCACAAATGTAAATGCTTATTGCAGCATCCTAAAGTTTACTGCTTTTATTGAACTTTTAGTAAATATTAATAAGATATATAATATATATAATGCAGTGGAGAATAAAGATGAGTACAGCAAGATCCCTGAAAAACTTGCCTCAATAATAGACTTTATTGATAAAAACCCTGAAAAGGATCTATCTCTTCAGGCTCTGGAAAAAACCTTTTATATAGACAAGTATTACCTTAGCAGACTATTTAAAAAACATACCGGCAGCAATATTCATGAATATATTTTGTATAAAAGGATTTCGAAAGCTAAAAGGCTGTTATCTGAAGGGTACAATATTACCGATACATCAATCATGTGTGGGTTTAATGACTATTCTAATTTTTATAGAATGTTTAAGAAAACAGTAGGTGTTTCTCCGTCACATTATAAAAAAAACACGGCTTTTAAGTTATAGTCCGCTTATAATACTTCCGCTATTTTATTCCCCTCATTTCATAAGTCTTATCTCTTGTCATTAAATCATTAACAGCCTCTTCAGGGTCTTTTCCATTAAACAGAACATCATATGCTTCAAAAGTTATAGGCATAATAATATTTTCACGCTTTGCAAGGTTATATGCGGCTCTTGTAGTTGTTACCCCCTCCACTACCATTTTAACCTCACTAATTGCTTCATTTACTGATTTTCCTTTGCCAATCAGTATCCCTGCCCTTCTATTCCTACTATGCATGCTGGTGCATGTAACAACTAAATCACCTATGCCCGCAAGTCCTGCAAAAGTCTGAGGATGGGCTCCAAGAGCCATCCCTAACCTAGTTATTTCTGCAATCCCCCTTGTTATTAATGCAGCTTTAGTATTGTCACCATAGCCTAGGCCATCGGATATTCCCGCACATAATGCTATAACATTTTTTAATGCACCGCCCAGCTCAACCCCAATGATATCTTGATTAGTGTAAACCCTGAATTTAGAAGACATAAATATATCCTGGGCATATTCAGCAGCCTGCTTATTACTCGATGCGGCAACATAGGCTGTAGGTATCCCCAGGGCTAATTCTTCCGCATGACATGGGCCTGAAAGCGCAACATAAGTTGCCCCTGGTATCTCCTGCAAGACTACTTCTGAGAGGCGAAGCCCCGTACTCTCCTCCAGTCCCTTGGAAAAACATGCAATTATCTGCTCATCATTTATATAACTTGAAATAACTTTTACATTTGACCTTATTGTTTGTGATGGAATTACCAGTACAACCATATGTGTATTCCTTAAAGCTTCTTCAATATCTGCTGTACAGAATACACCCTCAGGTATTTTGACACCTGGAAGCTTTTCAACCTGCTCCCTCGTTTGATTTATCATATCTACCTCTTCTGTAAAAGGTGACCATATTTTTACTTTATGTCCATTTCCTGCCAGCAATATTGAAAGCGCCGTACCCATACTCCCGGCCCCAATAATCGAAATATTTTTATTTCCCATAATATCACCCTGTCTTTTTACCCAGCTTTGATTCTGTACCATTTATTAACCTTTCAATATTTGAGTGGTGTTTTACAATTACTAGAAATCCTAATGCTATAGAAAAGACTATAAGCTCAATACTACGGTTAAACAAAATAGCCAGGATAGGCAAAATGATTGCTCCTGTAATAGAACCTAAAGATACGTATCTTGTTAATAAGACAACAACTATAAAAGCACCAAGTGCTATTATTGCCAATTTCCAGTCAATAAAAACCATAACTGCAAAAGATGTAAGGACTCCTTTTCCGCCCTTAAATCCAAAATACACGGGCCAATTATGGCCAATAATAGCAAATCCTCCTGCAACAATGGCCCCCGTTTGCCCTGCAATATAGTAGCCCACAAAGCAGGAAATAATTCCCTTTAAAGCATCTCCAATTAATACTAACAGGGCAGCAGTCTTCCCGAGTATCCTCAAAGTATTGGTTACGCCTGCATTTCCACTGCCATGTTTTCTTACATCAACCCCATAAAACCTGCCGATAACCAATGAGCTGTTTATACTACCCAAAAGATAACCGATAGCTGCAGATATGACAATCCTAAGAATTGTATCCATCAAAACATTACCTCACTTTCTTTCTCCTTTATAATAAACTTTATTGGAGTACCTTTAAACCCAAATGTTTTTCTGAGTTGATTTTCAAGATACCTTTCATAAGAATAATGCATCAGTTCTTTATTATTCACAAAAATAATAAAACTTGGCGGTTTAATACCCGTCTGAGTTATATAATAAATCTTTAAACTCTTCCCCTTATCAGATGGAGGCTGTACCATTGCTGTTGCTTCATTTATTACTTCATTCAAAACTCCTGTAGGTATTCTTAATGCAGATTGTTCCCATACTTGCTTTATCAAATCGAACAGGCGTCCAACTCTTTGTCCTGTTAATGCAGAAATAAACAACACAGGAGCATACATCATAAAACTCAATTTTTCTAATACCCGCTTTTCATAGTCTTCAAGGGTACCTGTTTGTTTTTCTACAGAATCCCATTTGTTTACTGCAATTATGGATGCTTTACCCTTTTCATGGGCATAACCGGCAATCTTAGTATCTTGTTCTGTAACACCATCCTGTGCGTCAATCATAATCAGGCACACATCTGCCCTTTCTATAGCAGTCCATGACCTAATTGTACTATACTTTTCAATGTTATCTGTAATCCTGCTTTTTCTCCTTATCCCCGCAGTATCTATAAATATAAACTTATCCTCACCTTTTTCTACATAAGTATCTACGGCATCTCTTGTTGTTCCGGGGATATCTGTTACAATAAGCCTTTCTTCCCCAAGAATCCTGTTTATAAGGGATGATTTCCCTACATTCGGTTTCCCGACAACCGCCACTTTAATTGTATCTTCGTCTAAATCCTCACCATCATCTTCAGGAAAATAATTGTATATTTCATCTAAAAGTTCTCCTATAGCTAAACCATGTATAGATGAAATAGGAATTGGCTCTCCCATACCAAGGTTATAAAACTCATACACCTCCGGCGGTGTATTTCCAATTCTGTCAACCTTGTTTACTGTCAAAAGTACCGGTTTATTTGTTTTTCTAAGCATATTGGCCACTTCATAGTCCGAAGAGGTCAGTCCTTCTTTGGCATCAACCATAAAAACAATAACATCAGCAGTTTCAATAGCAATTTCCGCCTGTCTTCTCATTTGCTGCATTATTTCATCCTGGGCATAAGGCTCAATTCCGCCTGTATCAATCAAAATAAACTTTCTGTTTCTCCATTCTGCTTCAGTATATATCCTATCACGGGTTATACCCGGCGTATCTTCTACAATTGATATTCTTTTTCCTGCAATATAGTTAAATAAAGCGGACTTGCCTACATTAGGCCTTCCTACTATTGCTACAATAGGTTTTGACATCATTTCACCTCCAAAAGCTTATCAGGTTACTCGTCCTAGAATCCCGTCAACAAATGCTTTACCGTTTACTTCCAAAACTTTTAACTCTACACCCAAAATACTTTCTACTAATTTCACCGTATAGTCATCTAAAAATACCTGCCGGTCGAACTTAAGCATTGTTTCAGGAATCAACAGCTCACATCCCAATTCTTTATCTTTTAGCTCATTAACAATATCCTGTCCTGTTAAAAGCCCTGCTACAGTTACATATTCCCCAAAGAATCTATTTTCTATGGGATATACATTTATTTTAACATCATTATACCTTTTCTCCAATTCATCTGTCAGCTCTTTTATAAGCTTGTACGCAGAAATTCCGGTTGCTATACTTACAGCCCTATGAGGTATTTTTTTAACTCCACAGGGCATATTTTGTTTTTCCAGCTTGTGCAAGTATTCATAAAATTCATATTTAAACAAAGAAACAAGGCCAACGCCGTTTTCCAATTGAGGGAAACCCTCATACTCTTCATGCCCTGGAACTTCATAGCCAGCCATTATATAGAACTCATCTGCAGGGTAAACCACTCTCGAACCTTTTTCCACCAGCAATTTCTTTTGCCAGGCTTTAACCTGTGTTAAAATATTACAAGCTTCTTCCTTATCGTAGGGTATTAAATCAAATAAACCCTCTCTATACCTGGTTATACCTACCGGTACAACTGAAATACTGTGAACTCGCGGATATAGATTGGAAAGATCCTCAATGGTCTTGTCCAACTCTTTACCATCATTAATTCCTCTACACAGTACCACCTGGCAATTTACGTTTATGCCCGCATCAGTCAATTTTACTATCTTCTCAAGCACATTTCCGGCAAATTTATTTCTAAGCATGAATACCCTCAAAGATGGGTTGGTTGTATGAACGGAAATGTTTATGGGAGACATGCGGTACCTTATTATTCTATCTATATCCTTATCCTTCAAATTGGTCAAGGTTACATAATTCCCCATTAAAAATGACAATCTAATGTCATCATCTTTAAAGTAAAGGGTTTCCCTCATACCTTTAGGTAACTGATCTATAAAGCAAAAAATACACTTATTTGTGCACTTTTTTGTATTGTCAAACAAGGGGTCGGCAAACTCAATTCCCAAATCCTCATAAGTATCTTTTTCAATATCTATTTCCCATATATCCCCATCGTCCTTTTGTACCCTGATATTCAGCATATCCTCAGCTATAAAGAATTTGTAATCGAAAATATCTTCTATTTTCTCTCCGTTAATAGTTAAAATATGGTCTCTCGTACTAATTCCCGCTTCCTCGGCAATACTCCCCGGCAAAACTCTTTGCACTATAGCACCTTTTTTATTACTCACCTGGACTCTTATCCTCCATTGTTCATCTTGACTCTTATCCTCTAAACTTACATTAAGCAGTTATTTAGTCAAAAAGCAGCAGTTTGGCGCACTGCTGCTTTCATATGTTTTCATGGTTTTAAGTTGGTTCTATGGAACTTATTTAGCTTGTGCCTTCTTTAAAACTACTTTCCTATCATAATAACCGCATTCCTTACAAACTCTATGAGGAAATGTCAATTTATGACACTGAGGACAAGTCACAAGCGCTGGAGCCGACAATTTCCATTGAGACCTTCTTTTCCCCGTCCTTGCCTTAGACCATTTCCGCTTTGGGTTTGCCATCTGTTACACCTCCATTTACAAGTCTACTATTCAAAAAAAAACTTCAGAACCTCCATTTGCGGATTTACATACCTTTCCTCACTACAACTGCACTTTCCCTCATTCAGGTTGCTTCCACATATTGGGCAAAGTCCTTTACATTCATCACTACAGATCTGTTTCATAGGTAAATTTAAAATAATATAATTTTTTAGTATTATATCTATATCAAGGTAATCACCTTCATAAGTAAATACATCATCTTGAGGGGTAACCCTTGCGGCATTAAGTATATTTTCATTAACCCCTATTGACATATTTCCGTGAATATTATTCAAGCACCTGTAACAATTAATATCATATTCAAACTTTATAATGCCTACAAAGTTTAATAACCCTTTCAATCTAGTTAGAGTCCCTTTAAAACTAACGTTTCCAGGCAAAGTGTAACCATTTATTGGGCTTTCGAGTCCTTCAACCTTATCATTATATTCTATCTCTAAACAACCGCTTTCATTTTTTAAAATATCCGATATATTGATTTTCATAAGCCCCACCTCTTAAAACTGACAAAAGTAATTATACTAACTAACATAAGCCTTGTCAAGAGTGATATTTTGGCTGTGCAATCTTGTCCCGTAATTATTTTGAAGCCGTAAGTTTCAGGGTCTCTCTGGCAATTTCCAATTCTTCATTTGTAGGTATTACAAGGGTCCTGACCTTTGCATCCTCTGTACTTATATCAATTTCTTTACCCCTTGCATTTTTATTTTTCTCCCAGTCTATACTAATTCCCAGGTAATCTAACCCCTTTAGTACTTTTTCTCTTACAATTTCATTATTTTCTCCTATTCCTGCAGTAAATATAACAGCATCTACTCCCTCGGTCACTGCCGAATACTCTCCGATATACTTTTTAACCCTGTAGCAAAAAACATCAATTGCAAGTTGAGCTCTTTCATTTCCATTATCTGCTGCAACCTGTATATCCCTAAAATCACTGCTTACACCGGATATGCCCAGTACCCCCGACTTTTTATTCAAGTATTCATTTACTTCCTCTATAGACATTTTTTCCTTTTCCATTAAGAAAAATACAACAGCCGGATCAATTGTACCGCTTCTGGTTCCCATTGCCAAACCTGCAAGTGGTGTAAAACCCATACTGGTATCTACCGATTTTCCATTCTTTATGGCGCAAATACTTGCACCATTCCCGAGATGGCAAGAAATCAGCCTTAATTCTTCCAGAGGCCGGTTTAGCATTGCTGCAGCTCTCTGGGCTACGTACTTGTGTGAAGTCCCATGAAATCCATATTTACGAACTCCATGTTCCGTATACAATTCATATGGCAGTGCATATAAATATGCATATTTAGGCATTGTCTGATGGAATGCCGTATCAAAAACAGCAACCATAGGAGTATTTGGCATTATTTCTTTACATGCTTCTATCCCTGTTATATTGGGAGGATTATGAAGAGGTGCAAGCTTAATACATTCTTTTACGGCTTTCATTACTTCCTCATCAATGATTACTGAATTATGGAATTTTTCTCCTCCATGTACCACTCGGTGTCCAACTGCAGATATTTCCGACATATCCGATATAACACCCAAATCTTTATCTGTTAAAGCAGTAATTGCTTCCTGTACTGCAGTTTTATGATCCGGCATGTTCTTTTCTATAATAATAGTATTATTACCGTATTTGGTATATTTAAGAATAGAATTATCTATTCCTATCCTATCGCATAACCCCTTAGCAAGTATAGTTTCGGTAGTCATATCAATCAACTGGAATTTTAAGGAAGAACTTCCTGAATTAATTACTAAAATCTTTTTCATACTATACCAACCCCCATCACTAATTATACTTAGCTATGGCCTGTGCCTGGACTGCAGTTATTGCAACTACACCAACAATGTCTTCAGCTGAACATCCTCTGGAAAGGTCATTAACGGGAGCTGCCATTCCCTGGGTAATAGGTCCATAGGCTTCTGCTTTTGCCAACCGTTGTGTCAATTTATATGCAATATTTCCACAATTTAAATCAGGGAATATCAATACATTAGCCTTACCTGCCACTGGACTTCCCGGAGCTTTTATTTTTGCTACTGAAGGTACTAATGCAGCATCTGCCTGTAACTCACCGTCTATAATCAAATAAGGTGCTCTTTCTTTAGCTATTTTAGTAGCTTTTATAACCTTTTCTGTAAGCTCGCTTTTTGCACTCCCATAGGAAGAATATGAAAGCATGGCAACTTTAGGTTCTGCCTGAACAAGCAATTTAAAAGATTTAGCTGATACAATTGCTATTTCTGCCAATTCCTCCTCATTTGGATTTTCAACAAGGCCGCTGTCTGCATAAATAAATGTCCCATTATAGCCATATTCACAATTTGGAACAACCATTACAAAAAAGGCTGAAACAAGTTTTACCCCGGGTACAGTTTTTAAAATTTGTAAAGCCGGCCTTAAAGTATCAGCAGTGGAATTTACTGCGCCTGATACCATTCCATCTGCTTCACCTTTTTTTACCATCATAACACCCCAATAAACTGGGTTTTTCATAATCTCTTTCGCCTTTTCAATAGTAACACCTTTTGCCTTCCGAAGCTCATAAAAAGTGTTTACATAGTCATCATACTTTTCTGACTTCAGAGGATCTACTATTTGGGCTCCGGATACATCCAAATTACCTGCTGCCTTGGCAATTTCTTCCTTGTTGCCCACAAGTACAACATTAGCAATCTTCTTCTCCAATATTATAGCTGCTGCTCTAATAACCCTCATGTCTGTACTTTCAGGCAATACTATTGTTTTAATGTCTGCTTTTGCCCTTTCAATAATTTGTTCAAGGAAATTCATTATTCCATCATACTCCTTTCAACATCAAACAAAAATAAAATTAAAATAATTTATTACCAGGTCATAATAGCTGCTCGTATCAAGCTTTTCCGGCCATTTCTATTATATACAATACGTTTATTGTATACAAGATAAGTAACATAAAAATTATTTAGCAATATAAAAAATTAATGATAAAAAAAGAATGTTGCTGCTACTCTTTGATAAATTCGTTATATTCTTTTACAGCAATATTTTGTACTTTAATTCGCTCTGAATTTATACTATTGTAGTTTTCTTTTAAGACAAGTAAAATATCTTTATCTATAACGTTGTTTTCAGCCATTTTTTCCAAAATCCATAAGCTCTTTTCTAGGTCCATTCCCTTTCTGTAAGGTCTATCTTCAGTGATAGCTGTAAAAATATCTGCAATAGCAACTATCCTGGCATTAAATGAGATTTCGTCACCTTTTAAAGAGAAAGGATAACCTTTTCCATCAAGCCTTTCGTGATGAAAAGCTGCCATTTCGCTTATTTCTTCAAGACCGCTCACCTTCTTTAAAATTCTGTAAGTATAATAAGTGTGAGTTTTTATGATATTTATTTCTTCTTCTGTCAAATTACCAGTTTTTTCTAATATTTCTGTTGGAATAGCCAACTTGCCCAGATCATGTAAATGGCCTGCAATTTTCAGTTTTCTCTGCTCATTTTTGGATAACCCCGAATAAGCCCCAAGAAGTTCTGCTACAGCAGCAACACCACTAGAATGGGTAGCAGTATATCTGCTCCTGAAGTCAATAATACGCTCAAAAAGCTCAGTTACCGTATATATATCCTGCTCACCCAAAGTAATATTGTAAATCTGGTCATTGATTTTACATTCATCTCGAGGGAAGTTCATTATATCCAGCCAAAAAGATATGGGTTCGGCTACTTTAAGGAATACGTTTACAGCTTCAGGCATAAATTTTTCGCCTGATTCTTCATGTATCCTGTCCTTTATTTTTTTGGTTTGTCCAACCAATTCCCTTCTTCTATCTATCAGAACATCAACCCTGTCCGCCAGATGTAAAATATAGCTTTCAACAGGCACTTGTGAAGAATTATTATTCTGCTTTTTCCAATTGTCATGATGATGTTTTATAATTACCGCTATTTTTTCAAGAGGCTTAAAACTTTTAAGGAGTCGGTAACCTAATTCAGCATGCTTATAGGAACTTATAACATCAAATTCTAGTGCATCGAGCCTCTCTTTAAGTGATATACCTCCACAGTCATGGAGAAGTGATGCTAAGAATAGGTCTCTTTGCTCCTCCCTCGTTATTCCCATTCCCACTCCAATTGCCCGGCTAATATAAGCAACACGCTTATGATGACCATCTAACTCTGGGCTTATCATATCCATTACATCAGATAATGCAATAAAAAGGTCTAACAGTGAAATACGGATATTCTCCATTTCAATCCCCCATATATTCCCATATATTCCCATATATTCTACTTACTATTTCTATAAAACCTTACTATTTCTATAAAACCATCTGGACAAATTGGCAGGTCATACTGGAATATTTGATATGTCCTTGCAAAATCCGGATAAAAATAGTTTTTCCTCAACTCTCACATTTCAACTTTATACTCTAATCTCACACTTCTAATATTATATCCT
The DNA here is from genome assembly GCA_013314855.1 of Bacillota bacterium. Classification (NCBI taxonomy): domain Bacteria; kingdom Bacillati; phylum Bacillota; species Bacillota bacterium. Next base: position 20,014 of record JABUEW010000014.1, read on the forward strand.
CCAGTTTTCTTTTTGGTACATGCAGTACCCCATTTCCATCTTTATAGTACTTTATTGAACCATTTTCATCTTCAACAACAGGATTTTCTGCTTTATACCCAAGTGCAACAACACTGTCAATTATGTATTGGCCAGGAATATTTAATATGGATTTCACTGCCTCCCTATCAACCGACCCAATCCAGCAGGTACCTATATTTTCCTCCTCTGCGGCAAGTAAAATATTCTGTATTGCCGCACCAATGTCCAGCTCATAACCACTTCTTCTTATTGCAGTGTCTGCCAATACAATAATATATGCTACAGGTCGTTCACCCTCTTTGGGATCTCCGTAGGGGGCTAGATAACCTGCCCATTTTAAATGCGCAAATACCTTCTCTACCCTTTCAGGGTCATCTATAATTACATATTTTATAGGCTGTAAGTTTGCTCCCGATGGCGCATGGCGGGCAGCATTAATAAGTTTCAATAAAACCTCCCGCTTTATTTTTTCCTGCTTAAACTTCCTGATTGTCCTTCTCCTAAGTATTATTTCATAGACACTCATAATACAACCCCTCTTTTTTTATTTTTACCTACTATATTTTAACATAGGTTACCAAAATAAAAAACATTAATTCTATTTTTTACAAAAATATATTTATGAATATTATTGATGGGTATTATCAAATACTAAAAGTGAAAATTTAAATGGAGGGACACGCAAACTTACATGCGGGAATTATGGTCATTATTGGCAAGCATGAAATTAAAAAATTTAACAGAATAAGGTTAAATCAAATAAAGGCAGTTTTTTCTAAATTTACCATCATAATGCTATGCATTGTTTTTTTCATGTATGCATTATCATTAACAGGTTGTGGCACACGAAATACAAAACCTTCTCCAGGAGATCAATCGACAGAGGGAAATCAACAATCCGATAAAGTACCTGATGATTTAAAAGAAATGGAAGAAAGCATAGAAAAAATCATTAAATCTCTTGACGGTCCTGCAGTAGGTATACGAGAAGAAAAGACAACAGGGCAGTTACAGGATTCAGAAAAAGGTAGAGAAACAGGAGAAAAAAAGCCTAATCAAGAATCGCAGGGTTCTGAAAATAATGAAAAAGAGAATAAAGAAGGAAAGAATGAGAAGGAAGAGGGTAAAAAAGAAAGTGAAGGCAAAAATGACGAAAAAGACAGTGCAAGTACACAGCAAGAACAGGATACTAGCGGTAAAACCCGGCAAACTGATACCTGGGAGGAAATTACCCCTATTATTAATAAAATGCACTATACTTGGAATTCCTATTTGCCTGATGCCGTAAAAAAGGGAGCAAACCAAAAAACAATTGATGATTTTAGCAATGCCCTTAATAGTTTAACGAATACTATAATATCCAAAAACAAAACAAACACTCTTATGGCAGCAAACTATCTTTACGCCTATATACCTGATTTATTTTCCCTCTACAGGACTAAATTCCCATCAGAAATTAAAAGAGTAAGATACTATGTAAGAAATGCAATGTTGAATTCAATGACAGCCAATTGGATCCAGGCTGAACTTGATATTAACAACTTGAAATCTACGTGGGCGGTATTAAAGAATATATTAAATGAAGAACAACAAGATGCAAAAGGCAAACTTGATTTTTCCATTTCCGAACTGGAAAAAGTCATAAAAGCAAAAAACCAGCCCCTTGCAGATATAAAAGGGAGAATAACTCTTGCCAATATTGAAGAATTGGAAAAATCATTCCCCCAATAAGTTTAGATATTTTTTCCATTTACATTTACGCATCTATCGTACATCAAACAAATACTTTGCAAATTCAGAATCTGAATCAATTATTATTTTCGTATTTTCTTTTAATGTCTTCTTATATGCCTGCAGAGTCCTCCAGAAGGCATAAAATTCAGGATCTCTGTTATATGCCTCGGCATATATCCGCAGAGCTTCAGCATCACCTTCGCCCTTTATCCGTTCAGCTTCTTCATATGCCTGTGCCTCAATAATAGTTGCCTCTTTGTCTGCTTCTGAACGTATCTTCTGGGCTTCCTCCTGCCCTTCTGAACGGTATGATTTTGCAGCTCGCTGCCTTTCAGTATTCATCCGGTTAAAAATATTGTTGTAATTTTCTTCCGGGAAATCCGTCCTCTTAATTCTTACATCCACTACTTCCATACCGTAACTTGTTACCTGCTCATTTGTGCTTTCTTTTATTCTTTGCAGCATGTCTGCCACAAAATTTTTGTCAGATATTACCACATGAGACTCTACTTTTCCAATTTCTTCATTGAGTTTGGAATAGATAATATCATCCAGCCTGGTATGGGCAGCTCTTTCATTTCCAAGGGAGGAATAAAACAATGCAGGGTTATTTATTCTCCACACGGCATAGTTGTCAAGTACCAGTTTCTTTTTATCCCTAGTAACCACTTCCCTGGAATCCGTATCATAAGTAAGAAGCATGCTTGTAAACTTTTCGACTGTCTGGATAAAAGGAACTTTTACATGTAACCCTTTCCTGTCGGATATTTTTATCTTTCTGAACTGGGGATTTTCTTCAATAGCTTTCAAAAGGTTCTCTGTCTTTTCATTCACAACTATCTTTACTACTTCATTGAACTGCTTTACTACCGCCTGTTCCCTCTCATCCACCTGAAAGAAGAACATGTTGAAAATTATACTTAATAGAATAACGGCAAGAGCAATTATTCCCACTAGTTTGAAAAATCTTTTATAATCTGAAAAATTAAATTTTTTATTCATTTTCATATTAATATAATCAAAATTTGGATTGCCGTCCATGATGGTTTTAAGCCTCCTTCCGCTGATTTTCATTCACTTCATCCACGGTATTGCTTTTTATAATGGTTTAGTTTTAAACATCTCAACTTTTCACTTATTTGCCTCATTTTTTAAAACCGGATTCTGCTCAAGGGGCAAAAACTTAATCAAATTTCCATCAGAGTCTACTATATACTTTTCAATACCTGGAAGCACTTCTTCCATAGTTTCAAGGTACATACGCACTCTGGTAACTTCTCTGCCATGTTCATATTTCTCCAGTATTTGAATAAAATTAGCCACGTCACCTTTTGCCTCTGCAATCCTTTTCTCCTTATAGGCTATAGCCTCGTTTATCATGGCAGCAGCATTACCTCTAGCCCTTGGAATAACCTCATTCTTGTAACTTTCAGCTTCATTAATATAACTGTTCCTGTCTTCCCTGGCATTTGCCACATCCTTGAAAGCTGAATCCACTTCATCAGGAGGGTAAACATCCTGTAACTGGACTGCAATTATATTAACACCAAGCTTGTAATTATCGCAAATTTTCTGCAAATCTTCTTTTATTTCCTGTTGGATTTCAAACTTGTTTTCTGTAAGGACCTCATCGAGGATATGGTTTGCAATAACTCTCCGTATTGCAGACTCAGCAGCTATTTGCAGTGTTCCTTCTTGATTTTTAACATTAAAAAGATAATCAACCACATCCTTAATTTTGTATTGTATAGCAGTCTCAACATTTACCAGATTCTCGTCCCCTGTTAACATCAGAGACTCTACAACCGGCACATCGGCATAAGTTGGATATTGTCTGTGACCACCCTCTTTTAGTGTTTTGTATCCAAACTCAAGTCTTTTTATTTCCAGAACATTAACCTTGTCCACACGCTCGACCGGTGCAGGAAAATGCCAGTTCAAACCTGCCTTTGATACAGTCCTTTCGTATTTTCCAAACCTCAATACAACTGCCTCTTCGCCCGACTTTACCGTGTAAAACCCTGAACTTAACCAAAATAAAGCAAACAAAATTACAATTACTATGAACAAATATTTAGAGACTTTCTTGAACAAAATAACATCTCCCCCCATTCTACTGGTATTTTTTTAGCCAAGAACTTATTATATAGAATTATAACATAGAAAAGAAATAAAAAAAACTCTCTTTGGGGACGTATTTTTTAAATATGACCCATATAATGACAGAAACATTGCGAAATGTATATTCTATTTTTCACTGATTCTTCTCATATGCTTTTCTTGCCGCCTGGATTACGTGTTTTGCAAGAACTGAAGTAGTTACAGTTCCTACACCTCCCGGTACCGGTGTTATGCTCCCGGCAATATCTGCGACACTATCGAAGTCAACATCGCCGCAAAGGTTGCCATCCGGGTCGACATTAATCCCAACATCAATAACAACGGTACTGGGCGAAATAAAATTCCTGTTTACCATTTTTGCTTTTCCCGCTGCTGCAATTAAAATATCTGCCCTTTTACAGATTTCCTCAAGGTTTTTTGTCCGCGTATGGCAGATTGTTACAGTCCCGTGTTTTTTTAGCAGCAGCATTGAAAGGGGTTTCCCTACAACCATGCTCCTGCCTATTACAACCACGTTTTTACTCTCTACAGGTATTTTGTAATAATCAATCATCTCAATAACCGCTTCAGGAGTGCACGGTGCAAAACCGCTCCCATCTCCTGCAAAAACCTTTGCTATGTTGACAGGATTCATACAGTCAACATCCTTATCAGGACATATTATCCCTTTTATTTTCTCTTCATCTATATGTTTCGGCAAAGGGCGAAACACTAGTATCCCGTGTATATTTCCATCTACGTTTATTTTATTTATTTCATTTATTAACCCTTCTTCGGATATGTCTTCAGAAAATGCAAATACAGTACAATTTATCCCTACGCTTTCGCACCTTTTTATTGCCCCTCTTTCATAAGCAAGGTCATCAGGCCTCTCACCCAGCCTCACTATCGCCAATGTAGGTAAAATACCTTTATTTTTTAGTTCCTCCACTTCAATTATCATTTTATCCTTCATAGCTTTAGTTACTTCTGAGCCCTTCATTATTAACGCCATTTAGAAACCTCCTTACTGTACCTTTATTCCGCTTTCAACTTCATTGTAAACCCTGTCGGCTCTTTTTTTACCTTCTTCAAGCATCTCTTCAACTCTTTTATTAATTTTTGCTGCATATTCCCTATCCTTCATCATCTTTGTATTAATAAATACATTAAGGCTTGCGCCCATTAAAGCCGATTTGCAGAAAAGCACACCTACACCCACATCACTTATTGCTATCCTGGTGCCTTTAAGTGCGAGTTCTTCATGAAGTTCTATCGCCTCCAGGGACTTTTCCATAATCTGCAGTGGAACACTGCAAGCCGTCCTTAAGGCTTCTTCCATAACTTCATCCCGTCTTTTCTTTTCTTCTTCCGTGTTTTTTGGAAGGCCATATGCTTTTGAGAGGGGCTCAAAGACTTCTGCATCTTTTTCTACAAGAGTAATAAGTTCTTCTTGAAGTATTTCCGCCTTTTTTAGTATAGCCTGTATATCTTCCTGTACATCTGCGTATTTCTTTTTCCCCAGGGTAAGGTTCCCTACCATGCTTCCCAAGGCCATACCAAGAGCACCCACAAAGGCTGATGCTCCTCCCCCTCCCGGTACAGGTTCCCTTGAAGCAAGTATATCCACAAACTCTCTGCAAGTTTTGCCGGTAAGCATCTTAACAAATCCTCCATTTAGTAATTTTTAATATTATTATATTAGTATTATATTAGAATTAGAATAAGCCAGAAATCCTTCCTGAAGCATCAACATCAATTTTTTCTGCGGCAGGAACTTTCGGCAAGCCCGGCATTGTCATAATCTCGCCTGTTAAGGCTACTATGAACCCAGCTCCTGCCGAAACTTTAACATTTCTTACGGAAACTTTGTAATTCTTTGGCCATCCCAGTTTTTTGGGGTCGTCCGAAAGTGAATATTGAGTCTTGGCCATACAGACAGGAAGTCTTCCAAAACCATTTTCTTCTAATTTCTCAATTTCTTTAAGAGCTGCAGGTAAAAAATCAACTCCATCTCCACCATAAATTTCCCTTACTATTGTTTCAATTTTCTCCTTAATAGGCATATCCAATTGATAAATAAAATTAAAGTTCGATTTGCCTTCATCAATCAACCTTATAACCTCCTGTGCCAGCTCTACACCCCCTTCGCCGCCTTTTGCCCAAACTTCGGACAGTACAACATTAACACCGTATTCTCTGCATTTCTCTTTGACAAAGCTCAATTCAGCTTCAGTATCTGTCGGGAAACGGTTCAAGGCAACCACTGCCGGCAAACCGAATTTTACCGTTACATTTTCTATATGTTTAAGCAAGTTTGGAATACCTTTCTCAAGATAACATAGATTCTCTACTCCCCATTCATTTTTCGAAGCACCGCCATGGTGTTTGAGGGCTCTTACAGTTGCAACAATAACAACGGCTGAAGGTTTTAATCCTCCTACCCTGCATTTTATATCCACGAATTTTTCTGCTCCAAGGTCAGCACCGAAACCAGCCTCCGTCACAACGTAATCTGCAAGTTTCAAAGCTGTTTGTGTTGCCATTATGCTGTTACAGCCATGGGCAATATTGGCAAAAGGCCCTCCATGCACAAAGGCAGGAGTATGCTCCAGGGTCTGGACCAGGTTAGGTTTTAAAGCATCCTTTAATAATGCAGCCATAGCACCTTCTGCCTTTAATTGTCCTGCAGTAACAGGCTTGTCGTCCCTTGTATATCCTACAACAATATTTCTCAAGTTTTCCTTCAAATTTTCTATGCTCCTGGAAAGACACAAAATAGCCATTACTTCGGAAGCTACCGTAATGTCAAATCCATCCTCCCTGGGCACTCCATTTGTCCTTCCGTTTAGACCATCCACAATAAACCTGAGCTGCCTGTCATTCATGTCAATACATCTCTTCCAGGTTATTTTCCGGGTATCCAGCCCCAATTCATTTCCTTGGTAAATATGGTTATCTATCATTGCTGCCAATAAATTGTTTGCAGCACCTATTGCATGTATATCTCCGGTAAAATGCAAGTTTATATCTTCCATAGGTACAACCTGGGCATATCCTCCACCGGCTGCACCTCCTTTAACGCCAAAAACAGGTCCTAAGGAAGGTTCCCTTAAAGCTATCATTGTTTTCTTTCCCAATTTGCTTAATGCATCTCCCAAACCTACTGAAGTAGTTGTTTTACCTTCGCCTGCAGGAGTAGGAGTTATGGCAGTTACAAGAATCAACTTTCCGTCTTCCCTGTCCTTCAATTTTTCCAGGATATTGTAATTAACCTTTGCTTTGTATTTGCCGTATAACTCAATATACTCAATGTCAATACCTATCTTTTCCGCAATTTCTTCAATGGGCATAAGCTCTGTACTTTGAGCTATTTCAATGTCACTTTTATATTCCATACAACCTCTCCTCCTACAATTTTATTTATTTTGAATGCTGCTTTGTTATTTTAAAAATTGACAAAGCGCAGCATTAGTTCGTTATTAACTTACTTTTATTTATACTAAATATTTATACTAAATTGCCGGTCCTATGTTGTCCCCAGTCTTGCTTATCTTCTTTCCCTTTCCTTCATAAAGATATATAAACCAGTAGGCAATACCAACGAATAATGCTCCTCCCACTATATTTCCTAGGGTTACGGGGATAAGGTTTTTGGTAAACATGCCTCCCCACGTTAATGAATCAAGCTTTTCAGGAGTTACACCAATTTCAATGGCCGCCTTTATCCATGTTTCATTTGTCTTTGCCAGCAATCCGGCAGGTATATAGTACATGTTTGCAATGCTATGCTCAAATCCGGAAGTTACAAAAAGCCATATAGGGAAAAATATTGCCAGGATTTTACTTGCAATATCCTTTGCCGCCGCAGCCATCCAGACGGCTAAACATACCAGCCAGTTACACATAATACCCATAAAAAATGCATTTTTAAAAGAAAGCCCGGTTTTATAGACTGCAGTTTTAATTGTAAAAGCACCTAATAATCCATTGGAAAAATCAAGTTGCCCTGATTGATATATGAAAAATGCAACAATAATTGACCCAATAAAGTTTCCAAAATATACAACAGTCCAATTTTTAAGCAATCCTTTCCACGATGCTTTTTTGCAGGCACATGCAATTACAATAAGATTGTTCCCGGTAAATAACTCTGCTCCTGCAATAATTACCATTATTAGTCCTGTAGTGAATATTGCACCTGCCAGGGCCTTCGCAAGGCCAAAGGAATTTACAGTATGAATTGCAACATTGGAACCCTCGGCTGCAAAAGCAATAAAAGCACCTGCCATTATGCCTAAAAAAAGCATTTTATAAGCAGGAAGGCTTACTTTTTTACAACCTGTTTCAATGAATGCCCTGGATATTTCCGCAGGGCTTAAAAACGATTTTTCCATCCAACCATCTCCTTATCATCATTTTCTAATACTCCTGCGGCATTTCGGCCAGTTCTTCCATACAAAATACTGGACCATCAACACATACATATTTATGGCCTATATTGCACTTTCCACATTTTCCCACCCCACATGTCATCCTCATTTCAAGGGTTGTATATATTTTGTTTTTCGGTATACCCAGTTCCACAAGTTTAGCCGATACAAATTTTATCATTATAGGCGGGCCGCATGTAACAGCATAAGTATTATTAAAATCAATATCCATTTCCCCGACTATGTTGTGTGGAAAACCCACCTTGCCGTCCCATCCCTGTTCCGGCCTGTCTATTGTTAATACAATTTCCGTATCTTTGCTCTTTGACCATTCACCAAAATCTCTCTTATATATGAAATCCCCTGTACTCCTCGCTGCTAAAAGCATCTGGACTTTTTTATATTTGTCCCTGTTCTCACGGTGGAGGATATAGGCAATTAAAGGCCGAAGGGGTGCAAGACCTAATCCCCCCGCAATTATTAAAATGTTACTGTTTTCCATCAAACCAAGTGGAAAGGTATTGCCCAGAGGACCTCTTATCCAGACAGTATCTCCCGATTTCAGATTATGTATTGCTTCAGTTACAACTCCCACTCTTTTTATGCTGACCTCAAAGAAGTCTTTATCCAAAGGAGACGAAGCAAATCCGAAAGGTGCTTCTCCAACGCCCGGCACTGAAAACTCAAAAAATTGTCCCGGCATAAATTCCATCTTTTCATTACCATCAGCTAATTTGAGCCTAAAAGTTTTTATGTCTATATCGGATGACGTTTCCTGGATAACATTCATTATTTCTGCCTTAACTGGTAAATACAGGTTACTCACTTTTCAATACCCCCATTATTTCATGCACTACACTTTTAATATTCATTCCTGCAGGGCAGCTTCTTATGCATCTTCCGCATCCGGTGCAGGCAATGTAGCCAAAGTTTTGCTTTACATAGATGTATTTGTGCAATATTCTTTGACGGTACCTTTCCTTTTTTGAAGGCCTGGGGTTATGCCCTGAAGCATGCAGAGTAAACTTTGGGTACATACAGCTGTCCCAACACCTGTACCTTACAGCTTTACCATCCTCTAAAACGTCTTTAAAATCAAAACAGTGGCAGGTAGGGCATATATAGGTACATGTACCGCACCCCATGCACTTTTCCGCAATTTTGCCCCAGTCTATTTTATTAAATAATGTGTTTTCATCGGCTTCAATTATTAATTGAGCTTTTTGAGATTCAGCCTCAGGCTTAGACTTAGGTATATCCATGACCGCATCTGCAACAAGGCCCTTTGATGCAAATTTATCTAAAACATAGTCTCCGGTATCTGTAAAAGAATAAAATTCATAGTTTTTACCATATCCATCAGGTTTTTCAATAAATATGTCGCAGTCTTTGGAAAAGTTTTTATCTACTCCTCTTTCATCGCAAAAACATCCTGGCTTCTTACTTCGGCATCCGGTTCCGACTAAAATAATGTTTTCACGGCGTTTAATAACCTTTTCGTCTTTATATTTTCCTTCCGAGAAAACAGCGGTTAAGACTTTCAATCCCTCCAAATCACATGGTTTGACGCCAATTATAACCGTTTTATCCTCAACTTCTTCTTCAACTAAGTTACATCCGTTATTAAAGACCATCAATTTTTCCAGCTGGGGAAATAAAAATTCCTTGGGTGATTTATAGGGCAGTTCATCATTGTCAATAGCTTTAATAATATCATCCCCAATATCAGTTATTTTCTGGAATTCCAATAACCCGTTTCTTTTTGCAGGTGCTACCACACTATAATCCTTTACCAATACTCCAATTGCTTCTTTAATCTTATTTTTTGGTATTGCAGCACATCTCACCCTTCTCACCCCCAAGAAATCCAATTTCCCGGTCATCTTTATTAAATGCAGCTAAAGCAGGGGTTTCACCGGGATCCATCCCTGCCCTATATCCATAAACATTCCTACAGAAATCAGTTATTTCTTTTATCAGGTAACGTATTTTTACTCCTGAAGGGCAAGCCTTTTCACAGGCACCGCATTCTACACATCTTCCGGCCAGGTGCATTGCCCTTCCTAAATGAAATACCATTTTTGCTCCTGTTTCCAAATCAGTAGGAAGCCAATTGGGCATTGAGCGTTCAATAAAACATACAGGACAGTAGCAGCCATAACATGCCTGTCTACAGGAAAAACACAATATGCACTTTTTTAACTCGTTCCGGAATTTTTCGAGCTTTTCTTTTTGTATGTCCCCACTTTCAGCTTCACCATACGCTCCATTATCTTCTGCAGCCCCTGTATAAGGAACAATCTCTGAATCAGGCTTTGCATTATATTTTTGCTCAGCTACTTCTCCATTGCTTTTTATAAGAATATCAAATAACGGAGGAATATGTACTGTACACTCATCACACCCCGGTGATAAAGAACCATCATGCTTTTTCATACCCTTGCATTCCATTCCTATTATATAAATATTATCTCTGGCTACCTGGTTTTCAACAATGTACATAACTATTGCCCTGGCGTCGCAGGGTTTAGCAACTATTCCCACTTTTCCCTGCTTCTCCAGGAGATATTTTGCAAGATTAGGGTTACAATAATCATCCCATTTTAATTTATCTATTTCATCCGGTTTTCTTACAAAAAACGGTATAGCACTGTTTTCCAGATCACCATCAGTATATGCCAGTATTAAACCAACCTTTTCTTCACTCAGCAATCTTTTGCATACATCCGTCAATTGTTTCCTTTGATTATTATCCATTTACTTCACTCCCGTCAAATGGTTAGGGCCCAGTTTTCTGACTCTTTCCGTCACTTCTTTCACAACTTCCGCAAACCTGCCCCCTTCTGAAGCAGATATCCATGTAAAGTGCACCCTATCGGGGTTTATTCCTGCAGTTGTAATAAGCTTTTTAAGTACTGTAAAGCGTCTCCTGGCATACATGTTTCCAGACAAGTAATGGCAATCTCCCGGGTGACACCCCGATACCATAACGCCATCAGCCCCCTCTGCCAGGGCTTTAATAATAAACAGCGGGTTTAAGCGGCCTGAACAAGGCACCCTAATAATTCTTATATTGGGCGGATATTGAAGCCTGCTGGTCCCAGCCAGGTCTGCCCCGGCATAGCTGCACCAGTTGCATAAAAAGGCAATAATCTTCGGTTCCCATCCTGTATTGTCCGCCATGTTACGCCCTCCTTAAAAGATATTCAATTTCACTTACAACCTGCCTGTCAGTGAAGCCGTTTATATCTATGGCACCACACCTGCATACTGCCGAACATGTACCGCAACCCTTGCAAAGGGCGGCGTTTACCACGGCTTTTCTTATTGTTCCATTTCTCTTTTTTATTTCCTGTACACTTATAGCTTTATACGCACAGACTTTTTCACAGGTACCACAGGCCGTACAAAGCTCTTCTGAAACCTGGGCTATTGTACCTTCCGCTTCCAGGAAGTCCTTTGATATTACCGTTGCTGCCCTTGCTGCTGCAGCTTTCCCTTGTGTAATACTTTCCTTTAAATTCTTAGGACTGTGGGCCAGTCCGCAAAGGTAAACACCATCAGTTGCAAAATCAACAGGCCTCAATTTCGCATGTGCTTCAAGGAAGAAACCTTCCTGATTTAAGGGAACCTTTAGAAGCTGGGCAAGTCTCCTGTTTTCATCTATTTGCGGTACGATTGCACTGGCCAGGACAATCAAATCAGCATTCATAACAATATAGTCCTGAAATAATGCATCATAAACTTTTATTTTTAACCCTTCATTTTCATCCCGGTAAACTTCCGGCTTTTTATCAGTCTCATATCGGATAAATTGGACTCCTTGCTTCCTTGCCTGCTTGTAGTTTATTTCATTCATTCCGTAAGCTCTTATATCCCTATACAAAATCGTGACATTCATATCACTATTTATTTCCTTAAGCACAAGAGCATTTTTTATTGCCTGACTGCAGCATACCCTGCTGCAATACGCTCTCTCATCATCTCTTGAACCAACGCATTGTATCATTACCACGTTTTTTATAGATTTCATAGATCCAATACTGTCCATAGAACTATCCATAGAGCTAATAGTATCCTTTTTCAAAATCTCTTCAAGTTCAAGTTGGGTAATAACTCTTTTGTCTTTCCCGTATAAATACTCTTCAGAGCGGTATTCTTTTGCTCCGGTAGCAACAATAACAACACCGTGATCTATCTTTTTGTCTTCTCCATTGGTTGAAAGTATAGTAGAATATTTTCCAACATACCCATCTATACTTTTTATCTCAGAATTTAAAAATACTTCAATTAATTTATTGTTTAAAACCTCATTTATATACTTCCTGGTATAGTTGCCTACAAGCCTTCCCGATGGCGTTACATTGAGTCTTGCAGCATTTCCGCCCAATTCATGGGTTTTCTCTACCAGATATACCTTGTATCCCATTTCTGCTATTTTTAGCGCAGCAGCTATGCCAGCCATTCCTCCGCCAATAACAAGCGCAGACTTATTAACTTCAATTCTTTGACGGGTAAGTTGTCTGGCAAAGGTAACTTTGGCTACAGCCATCCTGACCAAGTCTTTTGACTTTTCCGTGGCTTCCCTATACCTGTCCATATGAACCCATGAGCACTGGTCACGGATATTTGCCATTGAAAAAAGGTAGGGGTTTAAACCTGTTTTCCTGAGTACTCCCTGGAACAGGGGTTCATGGGTCCTTGGAGTACAGGAAGCTACTACAACCCTATTAAGTCTGTATTCCTTTATCCTGTCCGCAATAGTTTTTTGTGCATCTACAGAACATGTATAAAGATTATCCTCCGCATACTCTACAAAGGGTAAAGTTTTCGCATACTCTACCACCGCCTTTACGTCAACGAATCCTCCAATATTTATACCGCAGTGGCATACAAATACGCCAATTCTAATTGGTTCTTTTGAAATGTCCCTTTCAGGGACTTTAATCTCTTCTTTAAAATACAAAGTAAAATCTTCCTCGAAATTTGTTTTACTTGCCACAGCAATACTGGCTGCTTCGCCCGCGGCAGCGCTTGCCTCTACAACAGTTTCAGGGATATCCTTTGGTCCTGCAGAAGCACCGCAGGCCAATATACCTTCCTTAGATGTTCTGGGAGGCTGCATTTCATTAACCCATATAAAGCCGTATTTGTCGGTTTTTACTTCTGTCTTCTTAAGCAAGGATTTAATGTCTTTGCCTGCTTTAAGCCCTACCGACAATACTACCATATCATACTCTTCTGAAGCAGCATTGCCATCTTCATCACAATAATTTACAGCAAGCCTTCCAGTATCATCATTTTTAATAACTCCTGAAACCCTGCTCCTGATAAACCCTACACCATATTTGTTTTTGGCAGAATCAATATACTTATCGAAATCTTTTCCATATGCCCTCATATCCATGTAAAAGATATTCACTTGTTTTACCGAAGGAAGGTGCTCTCTTGTAATAATAGCCTCTTTTACAGCATACATACAACAAACGGCAGAGCAATAATCCCCTCCGCATTTGGCGTCTCTTGACCCTACACACTGGATAAATGCTACCTTTTCAGGGGCCCTTCCATCTGACGGCCTCTGTACATGGCCGCTGAATGGACCGGATGCCGACAAAATCCTTTCATATTCCATGCTGGTTACTACATCCGGATACCTTCCGTACCCAAATTCCGGAGGTATTTCATAAGTCGGGTCATACCCGTTGGCCATTATGACAGCACTTACAGGAACTTCAATTATTTCATCCGTCTGTCCATGGCATATGGCATTTGCCTGACATACAGCCTCACATGCCTTACACTCGCTACAAACAGAACAGTCTGCACATCGTAATGCTTCTTTTTTGGCATTTTCTTCAGAAAGGCCTAATTCAACCTCTTTAAAAGTTGTAATTCTTTCTTCAAGCCCAATAGTAGGAATATTTATCCGTGGAGCAGGTTTAAGACTATCCAAATTTATCTCTTCAATAGGGGTCTTTGGCAAAAGAATAGGTCCTACTGGTAATTCTAAGCCTTCCAAATAATTATATATACTTCTGGCTGCCTTGTTTCCGGCTGCTATTGCATCAATTACGGTAGCAGGCCCGGTTAATGCGTCTCCGCCGGCAAATACGTCTGCAATGTTAGTCCTCATGGTCTCAGGGTTGCAAATAATCTGTCCTTTATTATCAAAGCAAGGCCCTGCAGCCTCGCCTATAAAATCAGTATCAACTCTTTGCCCTATTGCAGTAATTACCGTATCGCATTCAATAACATATTCGGATCCCGGTATTGGTTCAGGCCTTCTGCGTCCGCTTTTGTCAGGTTTCCCCCGTTTATTCTTTATGCATTTAAGGCCCTTAAGAGTGCCAGCTTCTGAAAGGGCTTCAAGAGGTGATGTAAGGAATTCAAACTTTACTCCTTCCTCTTTAGCATGCTGAATTTCCCATATGTTGGCAGGCATTTCGTTTTCTGTCCTTCTATAAACCACTGTCACCTCAGAACCTAAACGTATTGCTGAACGGGCAGCGTCCATAGCTACATTTCCACCGCCCACAACCAGCACTTTCTTCCCTATATTGGTTTTTTGGCCAAGATTCAATTTCCTTAAGAATCCAATGCCGGATATTATACCGGGCAATTCCTCTCCCGGTATTCCAAGTTTAATATCCTTATGGGCACCTATGGCAAGGAAAAACGCCTTAAACCCTTTTTTTCTCAAATCATCCAGCGTCAAATTCTTTCCTATAGGTGTATTACAATGTATCTCAACACCCATATCCCGAATAATTTGGATTTCACGCCTTAAAACCTCTTTATCAAGCCTGTAATCAGGAATTCCTACCCTAAGCATTCCCCCTGGTTCTTCCAATGCTTCGAATATTGATACCTTGTAACCCATAAGGGCTAATTGATAGGCACAGTTAAGCCCTGCAGGTCCTGAACCTATTATTGCTACTTTCGTATCCTTCAAACCGGAATTTATTTTTACTTGAGGTTTTATTCCCTGTGATATTTCATAATCTGCTATAAAACGCTTTAATGCGGCTATTGATACGGGTGAGTCAACGTATTGCCTGCTACAGGCACTCTCACAGGGATGGAAACAGACTCTTCCTAAAACACCCGCAAAGGGCGTTGCTTTCCTTACCAGTTCCAGAGCCTCTTTGTACCTTCCCTGGCCTATAAGGGCTACATACCCGTGAGCGTCAATATGCGCAGGGCAATTATATTTACATGGAGATGTTCCTTTCTTATCTATAGCTACTTTATTAGGTACCGCCTGGGCAAAGGGTTTGTATATAGCATGTCTTTTGCCTATGCCCATATCGAACTCGCTTTTGGCTTCAATTGGGCACTTTAGGGTACATTCACCGCAACCTGTACATTTTTCCTCATCTATAAACCTGGCCTTCTTTTTTATTACTGCAGTAAAGTCCGGTGCTTCTCCTTTTATTTCTAAAACTTCGCTCCATGTAAAGGTTTTAATCAAAGGATGGTTAAAACATGAGGTAACTTTAGGAGCAAGAATACATGCAGAACAATCATTGGTGGGAAAAGTCTTGTCAAGCTGTGCCATTCTTCCTCCAATGCTGGGTGTCTTCTCTACTATGAACACCGGAATTCCCATCTCCGCAAGGTCAAGCGAAGCCTGTATTCCTGCTATTCCTCCTCCTATTACAAGTACGGGTTTTTTCATAATATCCTCCCAACAATTTACAAGTCTCCCTGATCATTTAATTCTTTCTGAGCATTAACCTTTATTGTTAATTCCTTAACCTTCGATATCCGTTGCTTTCTTAACTCTATATCTATGTTCTCAATTTCCTTTAACATGCTTTCCGGGGCATAACCTTCTTCGACCGCCATTTGTCTTAAAACTCTTACTATATCTGCAAATCTCACGTCCTGGGGACAATGGGCGACGCAAATATGGCATTGGCTGCATTGCCATATTTCAGGGGAAGAGAGGACTTCCTCCTTCATTCCCAGCAAAATCATTCTCATAAAACGCCTGGGATTATATTCACTATATAAACTGCTTACCGGGCAACCCGCTGTACAGGTACCACATAAATAACAATTTTTTACCTTCTCTCCACCAGGCCTTGATGCCACCTCATTTTTAAATTCAGTATCAAGCAATGTACATGCCAGCATATTAATCACTCCGTTCAAAACGTTTCTTAAACATTTACAATGCAGGTCTTGGCAGGAAACCTGCCTTTTCTACAATTACAGGCACTATGTTTTCCCAGCCTACCGCCATAATGTGGATACCCTTTACCCCTTCTATCTTCCTTATTTCATTAATTAAATCCAGGGCAATCCTTACTCCCTCTTCCTCCTGGGATACTGCTTTTGCCATCCTTTCAACAAAAATGTCAGGCACATCCATTCCGGCAACCTTTTTTGTCATCTCAATTGATTTTAATGATTTATTAACCAGGATACCTGCCAAAATATAAGCTTTATTATGGAGGCCTGCTTTCCTTACTCTTTCCATCCACCCGGCAAACTTCTCTACATCGTATATAGCCTGGGTTTGAATGAACTGTGCCCCTGCTGCAATTTTTTTATGCAGCCTTATAAACTGGAGTTCTTCAGGATCCGCAAAAGGATTGGCGGTTGCACCTATAAAAAACTCAGCCGGTGTTTTAGTGCTCCTTCCGCACATAAAAACCTTTTCTTCCTTCATCATTCTTAAAGCATTTACCAGTTGAATTGAGTCAATGTCATAGACATTTTTTGATTGGGGATGATTACCGAAAGACTGGTGGTCCCCCGAGAGACATAAAACATTCCTAAGTCCAAGAGCATATGCGCCCAAAAGGTCACTCTGGATTGCAATCCTGTTCCTGTCACGGCATGTCATTTGGACTACAGCTTCTAATCCTTCCTGCTGTATCAAATAGGCCGCCGCAATACTGGACATTCTAACCATGGCTGTCTGGTTATCGGTGACATTTGCCGCATCAACCAGCCCTGCCATATCCCGGGCTTTCTTGCGTACAAAATCCGCATCTGCACTCATTGGAGGGCCTATTTCAGCAGTTACGGAAAAATGGCCTGCCTTCAATACTTTCTGCAAATTGCTCTTCATATTTTTATCATGTAGATTTATATTTTCATTATCTTTATTACTAGTTATATTTACATTATCTATATTACTTGACTTTGAGCTCAAAGCATAACCTCCTTTTTCTCCACTTTCCTGGGACCCCCATCCCTGCTGCTTCTCCAATCTTTAGGAGGAATTATCTCATATAAATTATCCAGTTTTCCAAGGACTTTAAGCCTGTCATATATCAATTGCCATCCACAGTCAATGTCAGGATTGATTTCGCATTTTCCTCTTGATGAACCTCCACAAGGCCCATTAAAATTGCTCTTTGAGCATCTCGTCACAGGGCAAATACCACCTGTCTTTTCCAGTATACAATCGCCACAACCCTGACACATCTCAGTCCAAACTCCTACATCTCTTGTAACTCCCATAAACTTGGTATTGACACCTGGAAGTACAGGCTTATTCTTAAATTTTTCCACCATAAACTGTACCCCAGCTCCACAACCTAAAGATAGGATTGCTTCGCAATCTTCCAGTTGAAAAGCAATATCTTCAAGAAATTCACTATCACATTGCCTTTTAGGTGTTACCACTTTTATTTCAATGTGCTTATTTTGCTCCATACTTTTAACTTTCAGCACAGAAGCCAACTTCAAGGCCTCCTTTTCCCCTCCTGCCATGCACACCGTAACACATGTGCCACAAGCAGCAATGGCAATTTTATTAAAACCTTCCAGGTACCTTATTATTTCTTCTATAGGTTTTTGTTCGGCAACTATCAAAGTAAAACCACCTTCTCTCCTATAACAAATTCCGTGTACAATGCTTTACTGTAAAGCCGCTTCTATGTTACCGTACTCTTTGTCCTGTCATCAATTAACAATCTTATATGCTCTTCTGCAACATAAGGCATGGCATGGGAAACTTGTATATAATCTATCCTGTTTTCATCAAGTCCTAAATCCCTTAAAAGTTTCCTTGCCCTATCTACGTGAAGTTTCGACCTTTTGTTACCCTCAAAATGTTTACAGGCCTTATCCATACAGGTCATAACCAGCACTTTTTCAAAGTCTTTAAGTGAATCGAGAAGCATCTCAGTAGCTATTTTCCCTCCACAGGAAACAGGTACAATTTCTATTTTCTCTTGGAGTTTTTCCATGCGATCCAATATTTTTTTGACAGCTATTTCTCCTGAATTTTCGCAGCAAATTATTTTTAAAGACTTCCGTATTACACAACCGTTGAAATTATCCGGATAGTCTGATTTTTTTGCGGTATCTAAAACATCTAAACTATTATCCTCTACAATGCTTATGGCATTAGCAGGGCAAACCGACTCACAAATTCCGCATCCGCAACATGCATTCTTTAAACTCTTCATTACCGAGTTTTCATAATCAGGATACATTGCCTGGTGGGGGCATGCCCTGTAACAGGTATAGCAGAAAGCACATTTTTCACTGTCTACCTGTGCATAATAAATGCTATATTGCGTAAGATTATGTTCTCTTTTCTTTATGTCTACATCTTTTTCTTTGGCTGTTTGTAAAAACGATAAATCTTCTTTAATTGATGATATTGTAAAATTAATACAATCTTCCAATTCTCCGTCTCCTCCGGGTAAGGATTTTGTGTTTATTAAATATACGCCCTTGCGGCTTGTCAAGGTAGGATACAGAAAACTGTTTCTTCCGTTTGCAAAACCCTCTTCGTTTAGTTTTAACCTTAACATTTTATATATATTTTTCAATCCTTCTCCGGGGATCAAAGACCCCACCCACACCAGTAAACTTGTTTCAATAGTAATACTCCCTATTTCATGGATTGCTTTTATATAAAAAAGATTTTTTTCAATATCATAGTTTATGGAAATATTATCATATTTAACAAATGTGACGCCTAAACTTCTCGCATCCAAGTAAAGCCTTTCAAGGCTGCCTTCTGCCGGGCCTGCTGTCCTAATAAACTTAAGCAGACAAAACACCTTTCTTTTTTTCTTTGCAAACTCAATGGCCTTGATCAATACGGCATGAGTGTTGTATGCCTCGGATTCTTCAGGGTAATCCAAAAGAAAAACAATTGGGGCGTTTTTGTTACTTACACTGCTTATATAACTTATATTATTTATGTCATCCCGGCCTTCCAATTGGTCCAGAGTTAATACAGGCAAATACTCTGTACCGGACTCTTCCGGCAACTCTTCAGGGAAAGCTGCAAAAACCGATTCCTCTGTAATAACAATATGAGTAGCGTTAATAGTGTTTCCTGTTTTCCCTCCTGTTATTATGGTGAAATTCCCTACTTCCCCTTCAGCCCTCTTTATATCATTAATGTCTTCAAGAATTACTGGACTTAGGCCTTCTCTATTCAATCTTTCAGATAGCAATTCATTAATTCTGTTTTTACCGATAATTACAACACCCATTTTAAACTCCACATCCCCCATGTCCAAATAACACTTCTTTATATCTTCCTATACCTGAATTCCCACTTCTCACACCTAACTCCTCACCTCTACCCTCTCACCTCTCACCTCTAACTTCTCGCCTCTAAAAGCCAACTCTTTTGCAACTGCCAGTGATTGGGCATAAACCTCTTCTATTCTTTTCGGACCGCCTGCACAGCCTGCAATATATATTCCCGTGGTTTCAGGCCTCACAACATATCTGAGAAATCCGTTTTCGTCCTGTTCCAGCCCACATATCTCTGCAATATGCCCGGCATCCTCTGCGGGATGTATTCCTTCAGAAAGAATAATAATATCATATTCTCTCTCAATCAGTTTAGAAAGTTTTGGATCTTCATAAACTATTTTTGCAGGTGTAATGCCCGGTATACCACTTTTTATCTTTATCGGCCTGCACCCTATAAACTCAATTTTTTCATTTTTCAGTGATTCAAAATAGCCTCTCCCCTCAACCCACTGCAGATCCATGTAAAAGAAAGTTATTTCCGCTTCAGGGTAATACTGTCTTATTACTTTAGCTGCCCTGGTCGAATATCCACAGCAAACACGTGAACAGTACATGGCTTTTTCCTTTATATCTCTTGAACCAAAACATTGAATAAAGGCGATACTTTCCGGTTTTCCTGACAATAATCCACTAAATAATTCTTTTTTACCTCTATGTGAAATAATTTTCTCAAGTTGATATCCACTGATTATATTACTGTTGGAATTAAACTCAAGATTTGACCAAGATATTGAAGAAAAATTGTCGAAACCTATTGCAACAACAATTTTATCCGTTCTCTCAAGAATTCTGGTATTGTCTTTTACTTTGACAATTACTTTATAGTCTCCCTTTTTACCATCTATATCAATCAATCGTGAGTGTGTTAATATTTCTATTTTTTCATTATTCTTTATATTATCCCATAAATTCTTTACAAGGCACAGTCCACAATTATTACACGTATCTGTTGCTTTACAACCATAGTTTTTAACTTTACCACCTATATCATCGGACTTTTCAATAATAGTAACTTCCATACCCCTGCTCGCAACTTCATTTGCTATCAAGCATCCTGCAAGTCCTCCACCTATTACTACTATTCGGGCCATTTTCTATCACCTGTTTCAGTTTCAATAAGTTTCCATAGCTATGGTATAAAATTAGAACTATACAAACAAAAATTTCTATATAAACAAAAATTCATTTTTAATTATTACACATAACAAAAACAAGGTATAGAAAAATGTTTGTTTTTTTTGTACTTTTTAGTTGATTTATTGTATCCTAAATAAACCTCATCTGTTGGTGCTCAACCTTATAAAACGCTGTTTCAATACTCTGATCGGATTTTACCAGACTTGACCTGATAACGCTTGTATTTGACACGAGCATTCTATGCACTAAGCTGTATACCACATCAAACTGAGCGTAGATATTAACTTCCTGCAGTCCCGTCAAACATATCATTTGGGTTTTTGTAGCCTTTGCAAGTTCAAAAATATAGTTGAGCAGATGTCCTGCATTTGCCTGTCCGAAAGGATTGTCTATCCATATAACTTTTGAAGAACCGTGCCAATTTGTCTTTTTATACCGCAGATAAGAAATTATTGATATAAACATGGCAAAAAAGCCTGCTAGTTTTTCTCCGCCCGACCAGTTAATAACCGTCTCCCATGGTATATGCCGCGATAATTCAATATTTGATTCGGGTTTATATACTTTTATGACAATTTCATTTAAATTGACTACAGCATCAAAGAGGCGGACCGGAGACATCATCCTGGCTATTTCTTCGTCAATTTTTGCAGGGTCATACGTTCTATTCTCCTTCATTTTCTCAATTTCAGATATACAATTATCAATATATTGAGACATAGCTGCTTTGCCGGTTTCAGGATTAAGAGTTGGCATTTGTATCTCTACCGTCTTAACATTTACATTTCCTATTCTTATTTTAGAAAATCCATCCACCATTTTTAATTCATCATATACCGATTCAGCCCGCCTATAACTTCTTTCAACAATTTCATCTTTATTTTTTAAGCATTCTGCAAGTTGAAGTTCAGTGGCCCTTTTCATATTTTCAACAGTAAGTGATATTCCTTCATATATTTCTTTTATATATTCATAATTAAATATGTTTTCACTCATAATATTGGAAAGTATCCTCTTTATAACTTCATTATCTTCCCATTCCCTATCGCTGTAAAGCTGTTCGTAATTCTCCATTACCACATTTCTCGCAGTATTTAACTTTTCAACACTGGCATTATATTTTCTGTATTCTCTATTCTTAAGAACAGCAATCTCCTCGACTGACATTTTCATGATGTCCCATATGGATGTACCATCTTCTAAATTGCCATACTCATTAAAATCAACTTTTTGTCTTCCTTCCTCTCCCATAGCGCTTGCATCAATAATTGCACTCAGTGATATAAGAGTTTCCTCAATTTTCCCCTTTCTTACTTTCAGCGCAGCAAGTTTTGCTTCATTTTTTTTACATTTGCGTTCAAAATCATTTATCTGCTCGTTATACACTTCAATATCTATAACACTAATATCATCAAATTCACAAGGAGGCTTTCTATACATACTGAATATACTTTTTGCCATATGCTGAGTACTCCCTGTTAATTTGTCTCTTTCACTAACCAGCTTACTTTCTTTTGTCTTTAAAACACCAATTTCTTCTCTTAACTGTTTTAACTGTTTTTCATTCTCCTGTATTTCATCATAAGATATTCTTTCGGTTGCTGTTGTTTCCAGATCTCTTTCATCAAAACCATTTCTATGAATATTATTAATACAGCTGTCTATGTTTTTTTCTATCATGCTAATACTTTCTTTTATTAATTGCACCTGCTCTCCGGAAATTTTTCTTTCCAAACCCTTAATTCTGGCTTCAATTTCATCGGCTGTACCTTCAACTTTTATACTCATTTTGTCAATCCGCAAAAATGTTTTTACTTCACTTAATCTTATGCGATTTTTCTTCCTGTTTTCTTCATTCATCTTAATCTGTTCTTTTATTACAGAAATATCCTCTTTCAGCTTCTCCATTTTGTTTTCCAGCTCAAGCTTCTTATTTTCAATTAGCTTCTCTTGCCCTCTTAATTCTTCCATATTCATCTTGTGCTCTTTATCCAGTAAATTTAATTCAATATATCTGGTTAACCTTTCTATATAACTTTTGTTTTCTTCTATCTCTTTATCTTTCTGCTCAATATTTTCATTAACTAACTTTAAGTCAATTTCAATTCTATTATTTTGAGCTGCTAATTTTATAAGTTTTTCATTATGTGAATTAATATCCTTGTTCAATTGTTCAAGAGACTCGGATAGTTCTTTTATATATGATTGAGGATACTGTGTTATAAATTCCTCTATCCTGACAATTAATTTATTAATCCGTTCTTCATCTTCTTTATACTTAGAAATATTTAATTCTGTTGCTTGAAGATTGTCGTCAATACTTATCACATATTCATCAAAAACCTTTTCATTTACTGCTAATTCACTGTTTTTTGTGCGAACTACATAAATATCTAACAGGCCTATGGGATCAATCCCTTCAACCTGCTTAGTTTCTGTACTCTCACTCTCCATCTTTATCCCTTTGCTGCTGTTTACTATAAGGACTACAGGGTACTCCTCTACCAATTCCAAAATTTTTCCGGAAAGTGTCTTTACTCGATCCATTTCACTTTGTTCTACCACAATAGAATACTGAACCAGGGGATTTAAACTAATAAGCTTCTTCCTTTTCTCTTCCGGATGATATTTAAGCCACAATGTTCCAGGCAAACAATTTACATCATTTTCCACCAGAAAATCATATACCTTCTTAATTTCATAATCAGGTATATAATAATCACAATCTTCCAGCAGTAACTTCTTCTTTTTTATATCATGGTATCTGTTAATCTCCCTGGTTAGAGAATTTGATGTGGTATTTCTTTTATTTTTCAGTTTTTCCCTGAAACTATCTTCGTAAATATTTCCTTCTACTTCGTACACCAGGGCCTGCCTCTTCAAATCAGCCAATTTATTATTATATGATTCAATGCTGTTTTCAAAGTTCTTCTTCTTTTCTTCAAGCCTTGCAAGGTGTTCCCTTATATTAGACTCTCTTATTTTATTGTCTTCCAAAGCATTTTGAAGTTTAGTTCTTTCTTCTAACGCCTGATTTTTCTCCCCAAGTAAGATTTCCTCTCGTTCTTTCATCTTTTTTAAAAATTCTTCAGGCTCGAACATAATAGCTGCGTCTTTACTCAAGAAATACTGTGTAATCTGCTTTATTTCTTTTTGTACCTTTTTTATTTCGGATTCCAGCACCGCTATTTCCGCTTTAATTCTATCTCTTTCGGTATTGGTTTTTGCAATGTTATTATTTATTTGTAAAACTTCATTTTCTAAGGTTTCTTTTTTAACTAATAAATTTTTATAGGTTTCATCAAGATTGTTTCCTTTTTCTTCTAACAAACCCTTCAGATAAAGAAGACAATTCTGGTATTCCTCTTCCAGTTCACTCCTCTCCTTTATAATGGTTTGAAGCATGGTTTTTTTCTCAATAAGTTGTTTCCTTTGCTCAATAAGATCAATATAGTAGTTTGCTGAATAAAGGTACCTGATTTTGTTTTCAAAATCCTGTGCTTTGCTATCTTTCGTTCTAAGACAATTCCTTATTTCTTCTAAATCTTCCTCAATTAAATGTATCTGTTTAATTTCTTTGCGATACTCAAGACTATCTTTTCTGTATTTAGCCTCCTCAATTTGGGATTTTATCTTAAGAATTTCTTCTTCTATTCTTTCAATATCACTTTTAAGTCTCTTTATCACCATAGTAAGCAGATTTTCAAGAACACAAAGATTACGATAGCATGAAAAATTCTCTTCTACCTTTTTTGTATAATTGTCAACTTTAATAAGCAGTTCTTTGAATTTTTCGAGAAAACTATCGTAAACCTTTATTCTATGCTGATAAATGGGTATATTTTTTATATTTTCTAAGTGTTTTTTAAAAGTTTTTGCCAGTATACCTTCTTCATCCCCCTCCATAGGAGGCATAGCCGGTATTATTAGCTTCTCAACTACATGCCTTGATTTACGCGCACTTTCAAAAAACTTTTCGATACCACCTTCTGTTTGGTTAATTATTCTTATGGCTTCAAACTCTTCTTCAAAAAGATTATAGGTTTCCAGTTTCTGTCGGTAATCCTTAAGCCTGTCCCTTGAATAAACATTTATTCTGTATGCTGAAGAAGATGAAAGCTCGCGTAATAACTTGTAGAACTCTGAAAAACCTATCACTTGCTTACTACTATCCACCACTGGCATGTTTTTTATATCATACTTATTAGGTGCAGTATAAGAATGAATATAGGTAAAATATCTCAAGTCCTCACTACCTTTTGCAAAGCATACTCCAGTCAAAAGGTACTCGGTGCCTGCTGTAAGTCCATCTAAAATCCATTCTGTCATTATATGTGTAGTACCCGAATCCAGTTTAAAGTAATCGGCAAACCGGCGGCTTCCAAGCTGGCTATTCGGTTTTAAAACCTGGAGGGCAAGCTGAAGTATTAATGTTTTTCCGCCGCCATTTTCTAAGTTTAGTAGGGTATTCTTACCATCAAACTCAAACAATTCATTCGCAATATACTTTTTGTCATCATCATATTTAAAATTCACTACCCTAAATCGATTAACCTTTGGCATTGTATCAAACCCTTTCTAAAAAATATGGGAAATTTCAGTACAAATCATGTTGGTCATATTCCATATTATTCGACATTATTCGGGTGGTGCCAGGCACCCTCAATAAACGACAATATCTCCTTTTTACGAGTGTTTTCGGGATAATATCCCATTATCAGGGCGTCCATCTTACTTGTTGTAAATATCTCGTTTTCATTGTCTATATTCACCAACCCTTGTTCTCTCAAAAACCTTATTGTTTTAAAAATATAGCTAATCCTTGTCCCCGTAGACAAACTGTACTGAACAATTTTTTCATCATAAGCAGGAAGGTTTAGCCAGAATCTCGCTGCAGAAGAAAAATTATAACTTAATTCTCTATCAACTTTCTCCCTTTCTTCTTCTTCCAATTGAGAAATGTTTTCCATCTTTTGTGTGATATAGTTTTCAAGTTCTTCAACTTTCAACATAGTTCTGCATTTATTATTATAGTTTTCGCCGTTATAAAATTTTATTATTATAGCTAGAATTATAATATAAACGACATATAATTCAGTGTTGTTGGAAATCCTCAAAGCATTTCTCAGTTCTTCATTAGTAAAACCTAAAAGTCTGTTATCTATATGGGGAGAATAATACAGAATATCTCCTGCCCTAATTATCATTATACCTGCCTCTTCCTCTAAAAGGTGCATTAGATGCGATACTTCAGGGTCATCGTAATCATTGAACAACGCCGGATCGTCAGACTTTTTCATTTCCGATTTTTCAAGCAGCCTTAAAAATATTCTGAAAGCTTTTCTTGCTGACTCTGAATGTACGTATTCCATTAAAATTCCCCCCTTATTATAAAATTAGTAATAATATTTCCATTTGCGAAAGTATATACTTCTTTGGATACCTCTTTGGATACCTCTTTGGACAAATTGCCTGCGAAGTTATCCGGTGAAATCAACGCCAACTTTTTAATTTTTCTGTAATGCTTGTTTTTCTCAATTATTCTCGTCACAATAAGCTCAAGATTTATGTTATATGTAGTGTCTGAAACAAGCCTGGTTCCTACCTCTGTAATTTCAGTAATATCCAACTCCTTATTCTGATGAAGCATCATTATTAGGCTGTAAAAGTCAAAATCCGAAGAAGCTTTATTGTATGCTTCAACATCAAATCTTTCCAATACAGCCTCCAGTGTAGTTTCAACTTTATTTTTCTCTGTACCTGCCTTCCCACTTATATACACCCAATAAACCTCTTCTAAAATTTTTTCAAGGTAATACTCTATCTTTTTGTTCCTTATTTCCACCTGCTCCTTTATTTCTTTTTCCTTTTTCTCCATCTCTTCTTCTATATCTATAAAAGTTTGCTCTTCCTCTTCCTCTGTTCTAATTCGTTGATAGTCTACAGCTTTCATAATATTGAACTGTTTATATTTCCCTGTATTAACAATAATAGGGGAAAGAATTGAATGCAATATATCAACTGGCAAATCCTTCGACATAAGCACATCAAATATACTTTTCTCAAAATCAATAAACTCGGATATTCCCTGCCTTAACCTGAATTCAAGCATTTTGAGATACTCTTCTATTATGTTTAGTTTTTCCTTGAAAAGCCTGTCATGTTCCGCCGCTGTTATATTAAGTCTTTCAGAAAGTTTACTTATCTGAAACAAGGCTTTCAGGTCTTTCTCATCAAGCTCTTCTTGACTTATTTTTTCAATGTTTTCTCGCTGCTCTTTTAATATCCTTTTAATATTAGTAAACTCTTTTCTCTCAATATTAAACTGTTCCTGTATACGCACAAACATTTTCTTTAATTCTTCAAAATCCACTCCGAGAACATTTTGACGAATATTAAGTATTAATGCCTCAAGTTTTTCCCTAAGCTGTCTTACCTGCAGATTTAATTCGTTTACTGTTTGAAGTGCTCCTGTAAATACTCCTTTTTCTATTTGCTGCTTAAGGTAAAGCTGTGTAACATTTATTCGGAACTCCGAGTAAATCTCCCTTGTTTTAAAAAGAAGCTCCATTCCCTGCTCAGTAAGCTTATATTTAGCCATTTTCTTTATTTCATAATATGACGTGTCAATCAGTTTTACGGGAACAGTTTCATCCTTTCCTGATTCAAGGTTTTTATAAGGATAAGGGAAAACCTCTCCTCCGCTCCCGGCAATAGCATCTCTGATGTAAAAAGCCATTTCTTTTGCTTCATCTTGTGTGATATTCCTGCCGTAGGAATCATAAATCACATCCTGCAAAAAAGAAGCAATTTCGTCAATACTGCATTCTTCCCTTCCTATAAGCATATTTTCCAGAATAAACAGCATTACGCCAAAACCTATTGAAACCATATCGTACTCTTCATATTTCTGCAGATATGCAAGCTTCTTAATTAGATGTACAAAAGGTGCAAGATTTCTCATCCTTACGGAGAAATCTTTCAAGCACTCATATTTATTAATCTTCTCTTGCAAAACTTAATGCCTCCTGAGGTATATATTTCCCTAATTTTAAAACATTTGAAATTCTTTGTCTGTAGTATTCGTCAAAGAAATTCAAAAATTCTTCAATTAAAATTACATCCTGTTTTCTTTTTAAATTCGGCGGAGAATCTGTTCCATCAATCAATTCCTTATACAGTTCCACATGAGGTATTATGTTATATTGAGAATAACTATCTTTTAAGTTAAGGTAAATACCTATGCCTTCATAATCAATATCGCCGAAATAATATATATTGTCAATAGTTTGTTCTCTGGCAATTTCTTCCATAAATTTAAAACTGCTTATTATCTTTTTACCTTCGCCATAAATTAAAAGATCAATTTTAATCCCACCTATAACAGTGCCAGGCTTTCTGTTAAGCAGTTTCATAATGGACATAAAAGTGTCTTTATTCTCAATTATCAAGGCGTTATACTTGTTGCAGCTATTCGATTCCCTATTTTGGTTTAAATTTGTGTCTTTTTTTATATCTTTATTTGCATCATTTCTATTATATAAAATGTAAAAAAAGGCTTCGTAAGTCTTGTAGCAGTTTAAACTATCAAGACTCATCCCGAGCCTTTTTAAAAGAGCTTCTCCGTGTTGTGCCAGATATTTTTCATCATTGAATATCTCAAAAGATCTTTCATTTAGTGTATACCTGTACTTGAGGAATTTGCTTTTTTCCTTATTTAATAAATAATTGTGAAGCTTTAAAATATAATCCCTGTCTTTTTTATACTGTTTAAGGTTTTTTAAATAATAAGTCTTTTTTATCTCAGGATAAATAGAAATAAGTTCTCGCCTTAAGTCTTCCTCTTCACCAGTAGATATGCCTTCCTTCAAATTACTTGTATTTACCCTGTACCTTAAAGCTAAAGGAGGATTCCTGGGATATATACCGGAATTTTTGACAGGAGAAAGCACTCCTTGATTACATAAATCTTCTATAATAGAGGCAAATTTTTGATAGCCACCCTCCAGTTCAAACTTTAATGCTCCCAACTGTTCTTCAGTCATCATTAAAATGTCCCGTGTTTCAATCATTTTCTTTTTACTTCCTTCAATGATTTTTTTTACCTGTCTATCCAATAAAACATCAAGCCCCTTACACTTAAACAGCAATCTATGTAATAGCAGATTTTTTATTTTTAGTTAGTTCTAATGCTCTATTACTAGCATTATTGTATATCATTTACACTCCGGTTTCAACACTCGTTTGTGTCAATAACACATCATTCAATAATACATCAGTGTATTGTTATAAAGCCAATTGTCAAGAAAACCATCTTATCAGATTTTACATACTTTCAGCATTCTTATATATTTCTTCATAATAATAAATAATAATAATTGGTTTCAAATCAAAACACCTCAATTTACCCTTATGCCTGCCAGATAAAATAAAATGCAAGCAGTATCAGTATACTCCCGGCTGCTTTCTCTACAGTTGTCTGGTATTTGCTCAGCTTTTCAAAATTTTTCAACGTTCCCGTAAATATACTTGTGCCTAAGTTTCAAATAGAGAAGCTAAGAAGCTTCTCTATTAACTTGCAAATCTCCTTACATTTCATCCTTTATGAGCTTTTTGATTTCTTCCGTGCCAGGAACTCTGCCAAAAGCCTTTACTTTGCCATTTACTACAAGTCCTGGAGTCATCATAATGTTGTACTCTGTGATTTTGTTTATTTCAGTTACTTTTTCAACATCG